>NZ_JBHYWP010000016.1:0-89108 GCF_042751845.1 Streptomyces sp. NPDC059398
GGGTCAGTCCTGCGCGTTGAGCACAGGCAGATAGCCGCCGGACTGGCCGGCCGCCGTCGGGTGGTAGGACTCGGTCAGATTGAGGATGTTCACGCTGTGCAGCCAGCTGTCGGACGAGCAGATCTCGTGTCCGGAGAAGGCGGAGGTGACATCACCGAAGGCGAAACCGTGGTCGGCGGCGCGCTTGGCCGTCACCGCGTTGAGGTGATCGGAGGCCGAGTTGATCGCGCCGCGCTCCTTCTCGCTCAGCCCGGCGATGCAGGTGCCGTTCAGCTGGTAGAAGCGCGGATAGCCGAGCACGACCACATGCGCCGACGGCGACTTGGCGGAGATCGCCGAATAGACCTTGTCCAGCAGGCCGGGCAGCGTCGAGTCGATGTAGGTGTTGGCGGTCGCGAGCGCCGCGAGACAGGTCGCCTCGGACTTCAGCACACAGGTGGTCATGGTGTCGGCGAAGCCCGCGTCGTTGCCGCCGATGGTGAGGGAGACCAGACCGGTCGAGGAGTTCAGCGCCGAGAGCTGGCTGGAGAGAACGTCACCCGTACGAGCGCCCGAGCAGGCGACGAAGGCGAACGACGAGGGCGAATGGGCGGCGGCCCACAGCTTCGGGTACGCGAGGCTGCTGCGCTTGCAGTCCCCGCTGGCGCTGTCATAGCTGCCGGATCCGACTCCCGCCGAGTACGAGTCACCGAGCGCCACATAGCCGGTGGATGCGGCCGGTTGGGCAGCCTGCGCCGTGCCCACCCCGGTGAGGGCGAGTCCGACGGCGAGGAGAACAGAGGATGAGAAAGTCACAAATCTGGACAATTTCATGGAACCTCCCTGAGGCAGGATTTCCGCCACGTCTGTCGTACCAGCCCACGGCCACCTTCTGGAAGTGTCCATGCCAAGTATTCGATGCTGCGACAGCCTGCGGTCGCCTGGTTGTCAGTGAAGCCCGGCTCCCGGCCGCCCGGGGCACGAACGACTGTGATTCACCCCTTCGGTGACAAGGCGTCAGTGGGCCGGACGGGCGTACGGCGCTCTCGCCGGGAGAGAACGCGCGGCACAAAGCGCGTGCACGGGCCGCCCCGGTGCCGGATCATGGGCGCATGTCCGCAAACCCTGAGGCATCCCTGCCGATCCGGCTCAATGTCGACGACAGCGATTCGCCGTCCGATGTCGTGGACGCGCTGTTCCTCGGCCGCTTCGCCACCGGCGAGCAGCCGTACTCGCACAGTTCGTCGATCGACCGCGTCAAGAAGGGGCTCACCCTGCTGCCGCCCGGCGCGACCGTGCTGCGAGCGGCCCGGGACGACGACCGCAGCGCGACGCTCGCCGAGGGTGAGGGGTGGACGCTGCTCGTCTCGCGCTGGAACCGCGGAGCCGATGTCACGGTCACCGCGGTCAGCGAGGAGCTGGCGGCGAGGGTACTGAAGCAGTCGACGGACGACGCGCAGGACGAACCCGAACCGCAGCCCGAGAACGTCGCCATGGGGTTCTGGTACGTCTCCCCGCGCCGGGGCCCGCACCGCACCACCCGGCAGATCGCGGCCGGTACCTGGGAGGAGGTGCGGGCCAACTACACGGCGCCGGTGGCCGACGCGCTGGGCGGCCTGATGAAGGTCACCCCCGACGACATCTCGGGACGGCTGCTCCTGCTGCACGGTCCGCCGGGCACCGGGAAGACGTCGGCGCTGCGCACCCTGGCCCGCTCCTGGCGCGACTGGTGCCAGGTGGACTGCGTGCTCGACCCGGAGCGGCTCTTCAGCGACGTCGGCTATCTGATGGACATCGCCATCGGTGAGGACGACGGTTCGGCGAAGGGGCGCTGGCGGCTGCTGCTCCTTGAGGACTGCGACGAGCTGATCCGCGGTGAGGCCAAGCACACGGCGGGGCAGGCGCTGTCACGGCTGCTGAACCTCACGGACGGCCTGTTGGGCCAGGGCCGCAATGTCCTGGTGGGCGTCACCACCAATGAGGACCTGGAACGACTGCACCCCGCCGTGGTGCGGCCGGGCCGCTGCCTGGCCCGGATCGAGGTCGGTCCGCTGACCCGTGCGGAATCGACGGCGTGGCTGGGGACCGACGAGGGCGTCGGCCGGGACGGCGCGACGCTCGCGGAGCTGTACGCGCTCCGGCGCGGCGCGGGGCCCGCGTCCGTCCCCGCACAGGAACGGGGCGCGGACGCGGGGCTGTACCTGTAGGCGACGGCACCGGTAGCCGCTGCCGTGCGTACGTGCTGAACGCCGAAAACACTCCGGCCGGGCTACTTCCCGTACGCCGCCCGCAGCGCGTCGTCGACCGCGGTGCGGGCCGCTTCGGGAGCGAGGCCCAGCCGCAGGACCCGCTCGGCGAAGGCCCGTGCCGCCTCCGCCGCCTCCCGTTCCGCCGCGTCACCGGCGGCCGCCACGAAGGTGCCGTTGCGGCCGCGGGTCTCGATCACGCCGTCGGCCTCCAGCGCCCGGTACGACTTGGCGACGGTGTTCGCGGCGAGCCCCAGCTCGTCCGCCAGGCCCCGCACCGTCGGCAGCCGGTATCCCGCGGGAAGCTTCCCCGAGCGGGCCTGTCCGGCGATCTGGGCCCGCACCTGCTCGTACGGTGCAGTGGCGGCGTCCGCATCAATGTTGATCTTCAGAGTCACCCCGCGATTCTCCCTTACCGGGGGCCCGCCACCCCGGCGGCAGCCCTCAAGGGAAAGGGGAGGTGGTCCGCCGGGCCCCCGCCGCCGCTTCCCGGTTCAGGCCAGCGCCACCAGTACGTACCGCTCGTCGTCGACCTCCTTGCCCCAGAGGGCCGGGTCGGCCGAGAGCAGTTCGTGGTGCACGGATGCGGTGAGCGGGTCGAGCGCCGCCATCAGCTGGCCCGCGGAGAGTCCCACTCCGGCCCAGACGCCCTCCACAAGGACCAGCCTGCCGCCCGGGTTGAGCAGTGAGCACCAGTGCTTGAGCGCCGCCTCGAAGTCGGGCAGCAGCCACACCACATGACGGGCCAGCACCACGTCGAAGGTCCGCTCGCCGACAGGCGGCTGTGCCGCGTCGCCCACCAGCACCTCGGCGTCCGTGCCGGCCAGTTTGGTCCGTGCCAGCTCGGCCATCCGGGGCGAGAGGTCGACCGCGGTCACCCGGTGCCCCTGGTCGACCGCGAGCCGGGCGAGGCTGCCCGTCCCGCAGCCGACATCGAGGATCCCGGCCGGCTCGCCCGGCAGCCATCTCTTCAGCCGCGCCGCCCATGCGTCACGCACCCCGGCGTCGCGCAGGCCGTGGTCGGCCTCCTCGTCGAAAGTGTCGGCCGCGGCATCCCAGTTGATCGTCATGGTCCGATGCTCTCAGCTCCCACCGACAATCCGGCTGATCACATGCCCGGCGAAACATATGTGTATCTCCCGGCGTCAATCGGGCAGTTCACGCTCACACCGTGCACGCGGTGCGCGGTTCCGGTGCCTCGGCGCGTCCGTATACAACCGGTGCGGTGCCCCCGCCCCCGCCCGGGAACCCGAGGGAGGGGACACCGCATCCGGCGGCCCCGCCCTAACCGACGGCGGAGGCGCAGGTGGTGGGGGTGGCGTGCGCGGGGTCGAGGGCGTTGGCGACCTCGTGGTACGCGATCCGGTCCGTCAGGCCGATGGTGACGTGCTCGGAGATGTCGGCGGCGCACTTGTCCTGGAGCAGTACGTTGTTGACGTCCGGGCCGCTGAGGAACTGGGTCTTGTAGGGGGTGACCACCTCGTCGTACTTGGTGGCGATGACGGTGTAATGCACCCCGGGCACCGTGTCGGGCACCGAGTTGAGCTTGTTGACGAAGGGCGAGCCCGCGACCTGGTCGGTGAGGCCCGGTGCGCCCTTCTTGAGAATGTCGGCGGCGCCGGGGAAGTACGGCAGCAGCTTGGTGAGCCCGGACAGCGTGGTGCCGTGATTGTCGGGGGCGATGCCGGTCATCGAGTTCACCTTGGCCGCCCCGCCGAGGAACTTGATGTAGTAGTTCGGCATCATGCCGCCCTGCGAGTGGCCGACGATGTCCGCCTTCGGGGTGCCGGTCGCCGCGAGCACCTTGTCGACGAAGGTGGAGAGCTGGGCGGCCGACTGGTCGACCGGGGCGAGCCCGTCGAAGAGGGTCTCGCCGGGGAGCTGTCCGTAGTCGAGGGAGAAGACGCAGTATCCGCGGTCGACCAGGTACGGGGCGAGCACCAGCCAGTTGTCGGCCGCGTTCCCGAAGGTGCCGGGGACGAGGACGACCGGCCTGGGGTGGGCCGCGGACGGTTTGCAGGAGTAGTTGTTCCATCCGCTGCTGGGGGCGGCGGCCTGCGCCGTCGTGGCGGCGGGGACCGCGGCGGCGGTGACCGCCAGCGCCAGCGCGGGGAGGGCTCCGAGCGCACGCTTCCAGGGCATCATCGGGTGATCTCCTTGCGACTCAAGGGAGTGACGACGGATGTTCGCCCTGCGGCCCGGACCACAAGAGTGTTCTGTACACGCCAAATTACGCGCGAGTAGGGTAGCGGGGGAAGTTACGCGTCAGTAAAGAACTGATGGAGGACCAGGGAGGGTCAGGGAGAATCAGAATGATCTCCGCGGTCCACGACCGTACAGCTCATGGCACCGCACCTCATGGCACCGCGCCTCACGAGACCGCGGCCCGCCGGGCGGTCCCGAGCGCCCCCGGCATGATCGCGCCGGGTCCGAAGCGTGCCCGCGCCCGGTCGGCGACCGCCTCGATCCGGCGTGCCCTGTCGTCGGCGGGGTCGAACATCAGCTGATGGGCGGCGTGCTCGGCCGGTGACAGCCCCTCCGCACGCAGCGCGATCGCACGCACCCTGGCGCGCTGCAGCCCGAGCGAGTCATGGACCGCGTACGCCGCGGAGGTGAGCGCGGCCGAGTGCGCGGTCCGCTCGCGCAGGGTGCGTCCGCGGGTGGTGGTGGACCGGTCGGCGTACCGCACGGTGAGCGCCAGCGCGCCGCACACCTGCCCCTCACGGCGCATCCGGGCCCCCAGCTCCTCGGTGAGCGAGAGCAGGGCCACCCGCTGCCGGTCACGGTCCAGTTCGTCGCGGGGGAAGGACCGTTCGGACGAGACCGAGCGGGCCGCCGCGTTCGGTACGACCCGCGTACGGTCGATGCCGCGCGCCCGCTCCTGGAGTTCACGCCCGGCGCGCGCTCCGGCGATCCGCTGGAGGGTGGCGAGGGGGGCGGTGGCGATCCTGCCGATGGAGTCGAGCCCGTACGAGCAGAGGGTGCGGGCCAGCTTCGGCCCGACCCCCTGGAGCGCGGCGGCGGGCTTGTCCGCGAGGAACGTACGGGCGTCACCGGCCACCAGGGTCGTCCCCGGCCGGGCCTCCCGCGCGGCCATCCGGGCCAGCAGCGGATTGGCGCCCACGCCGATCGCGCAGTCGAGACCGTGGTGGGCGAGCGCCCGCACCCGCAGCAGCGCCGCGAGTTCGGTGGCGCCGCGCCCGAAGTACCGCTGTGCGCCGCCCACATCGATGAGCGCGGCATCGGGCGGGAAGGCCTGGACCACCGGGGTGAGGTCCTCGATCAGGCCGAGCGGCAGGGCCTCGGGAGTGAACCGTACGGAGAGGATCATCCCGCGCTCCCCTGGCTGGAGTGCCAGAGCTTGCGCCCGGTGGCGTTGGGGTCCCCGGCGGGCCTGAGGTCGGCCCAGGGGTTCATCTCGTAGCCGGTGGAGTGGCGGATACGGCGGCCGGTGCCGTCCGTTGCCTCCGTACCGCCTCCGCCCCCGCCGTCCGCGCCGTCCCCGCCGCCCGGCGCGGGCGCGGCCAGGGCGGCGGCGACGGCGTCGAGGCCGCCGGTCCGCCGCAGCTCCACCAGGTCGGCCAGGTTCCAGGCCGCCGAGCCGACCACGCTGAGGCTGCGCGGCCCGCGCCGCTGCACCACTCCGCGCACCAGCAGCAGCCAGGAGTGGAAGACGGTGTACGCGCACGCGGCATGGCTGTCGTCGAAGAAGGCGAGGTCGACCAGGCCCGTGCCGTCGTCCAGGGTGGTGAAGACGACCCGGCGCCCGGAGCGTACCGGCGGGGTCTGGGTGGCGGCCTTGGCGCCCGCGACCAGGACGCTCTGCCCGTGTTCGGCGGAGCGCAGCCGCTGGGCGGAGAGCGCGCCCAGCTCCTTCAGGAAGGCGTAGTGGTCCTCCATCAGATGGCGCGAGGAGTCCATGCCGAGAACACCGAGTTCGGCGCTGAGCCGCTCGGCGTCGCTGAGGTCGGGCAGTCCGGCCGGTGCCGTGTTCCGCCCTTCGCCCAGGGCGAGTTGGCCACTGTGCGCGGATCCGCCGCGGCCGGGGTGCGCTCCCGCGTGCAGTTCGGATATGTGCAGCAGCAGGTCCCGCCGGTTGGCGCCGAACGCGTCCAGCGCGCCGACCTGGGCGAGGCGCTGGGCGACCGGCTTTCCCGGCCGGGCACGCTGCCAGAAGTCCAGCAGCGAGGAGTAGGGCTGCTCCGCCTCGATCCGGCCGGCCTCGGCCTCACTGATGCCGTGGACGTCGGAGAGCGCGAGGCGGACCCCGAAATTACCGGACACCAGTTCGATACGGTGAGCGACCGCCGACCGGTTGACGTCCAGCGGGAGCACCGGGACCCCGCGCCGCCGCGCGTCCGCCAGCAGCAGCCGCTTCGGGTACATCCCGGGGTCATGGGTGAGCAGCCCCGCGTAGAAAGCCGCGGGGTGGTGTGCCTTGAGCCAGGCGGACTGGTAGGTCGGCACGGCGAAGGCCACCGCGTGCGCCTTGCAGAATCCGTACGCGCCGAACGCCTCGACGATCTCCCAGGTGCGCGCGGTGACATCGGGCGCGTAGCCCCGCTCCGCCGTAGCCGCGGCGAACCAGGCGCGGATCCGGCCCTGCCACTCGGGGTCGGAGAGCCTGCGCCGCGCCTGGTCCGCCTCGTCCCGGCCGCAGCCCGTCATGATCCGCAGGATCTCGATGATCTGCTCGTGGAAGACGACGACCCCGTACGTACCGCTCAGCGCCTCGGCGAGGTCGGGGTGCGGGAAGCGGACCGGCGCCCGGCCGTGCCGGGCCTCGATGAAGGGGCGCACCATGTCGGCGGCGACCGGACCCGGCCGGAACAGCGAGATGTCGACCACCAGATCGTCGAAGGTGGCGGGCTGCAGCCGTCCCACCAGGTCGCGCTGGCCCGGCGATTCGATCTGGAAGCAGCCCAGGGTCTCGGTGGAGCGGATGAGCGCGTACGTTCCGGGGTCACCCTCCGGCACCTGTGCGGGGTCGTCCAGATCGAGCCGATCCCCCGTGGCCCGGCCGATCTCGGCGACGGCGTGGGCCATCGCGGACTGCATCCGCACCCCCAGCACATCGAGCTTGAGCAGCCCCAGGTCCTCCACGTCCTCCTTGTCGAACTGGGACATGGGGAAACCCTCGCCGCTGGTCGGCATCACGGGCGTCCGGCGCAGCAGGGAGGCGTCCGAGAGCAGCACCCCGCACGGGTGCATGGCGACTCCGCGCGGCAGGGCGTCGAGCCCTTCGACCAGTTCCCACAGCCGCCCGTACTTCCCGGCATCCCGCTCCGACTCCTCGGCCACGGCGCGTAGTTCGGGCAGCTCCGCCATCGCCGCACGGGCGTCGCGGGCGCGGATGTGCGGGAAGGCCTTGGCCAGCCGGTCGGTCTCCGCCGGGTCCATGGACAGGGCGGCGCCCACGTCCCGTATCGCGTGGCGCACCCGGTAGGTCTCCGGCATGGCCACGGTGGCGACCCGCTCGGCGCCGAAGCGGCCGATGATCGCGCGGTAGACGTCGAGCCTGCGGGCCGACTCGACGTCGATGTCGATGTCGGGCAGCGCGAGCCTGCGGCGGGAGAGGAAGCGCTCCATCAGCAGCCCGTGCTCGACGGGGTCGGCGTTGGCGATGCCCAGCAGATGGTTGACGAGGGAGCCCGCGCCGGAGCCGCGGGCCGCGACCCGGATGCCCATCTCCTTCACATCGTCCACGACCCGGGCGACGGTCAGGAAGTACGAGGCGTGGCCGTGGAAGGCGATGATGTCCAGTTCGTGGTGCATCCGCTCCCAGTACTCGCGTCTGCGGTCGTAGCCGCGCAGCACCATGCCGGCGGCGGCCCGGGAGGCGAGTACGCGCTGGGCGGTGCGGTGTCCGGCGCCGACGAGGCGCGGTTCGGGGAAGTGGACGGTGCCCATGCCGAGGTCGTCCTCGGCGTCGACGCTGCACGAGGCGGCCAGGGCCTGGGTCTCCTCGATCAGCCGGTGCGCGGTGTCCCGGCGGAAGCCCGCCGCCTCGGCGATCCGCTCGGCGGTACGGAACATCTCACCGGCGTCCTTGAGCCAGCGCTCACCGCTGTCGAGGCCCTTGCGCGGATCGACGGGCACCAGCCTGCGGGCGGCGTCGAGGACGTCGGCGACCGGGCCCTGCCCCGGGTCGGCGTAGCGGACGGCATTGGTCAGTACGGGGCGTACGCCCTGCTCGGCGGCGAAGCCGAGCGTACGGGCGGCGAGCCTGAGCGAGCCGGGTCCGGTGCCGCTCAGCCCGTGATGGACCGCTTCGAGGCGCAGCGCGT
Organism: Streptomyces sp. NPDC059398; assembly: GCF_042751845.1. Lineage (NCBI taxonomy): Bacteria > Bacillati > Actinomycetota > Actinomycetes > Kitasatosporales > Streptomycetaceae > Streptomyces > Streptomyces sp. NPDC059398. Next base: position 8,513 of record NZ_JBHYWP010000016.1, read on the forward strand.
CGCCGTGGATCTCGCGCCACGGCCCGAGCAGGGCGGCGGCCCGGTCCGGGCGGCCCGCCGCGAGCGCCCGGCCGACGTCGGAGTCGGGGCCGAGCAGGACGGCGAGGCCGTCCCCGTGGTTCTCGTCCCAGGGCAGCACGGGCCGCCCGCCGTCCGCGTGGGCCACGGTGACCAGCCGGCACAGGGCCGCCCAGCCCACGGCGCCGTCCCGGGCGAGGAAGGTCGCGCGGGGTACGGACTCGTCGATGAACGCCCCGCCGCGCACGGGGGTGCGCGTCCGGTGCGTGGGCCCTTCGGCGCGCGCCCGGCCGCCGATGGCGAGCCGGGCCCCGAACAGCGGCCGCACCCCGGCCGCCGCACACGCCTTGGCGAAGCGGACGGTGCCCGCGAGGGTGTCCCGGTCGGTCAGCGCGATGGCGTCCATGCCCCGCTCGGCGGCCCGCTCGGCGAGCCGTTCCGGGTGGGAGGCCCCGTACCGCAGGGAGAACCCCGAGACGGTGTGGAGATGCGTGAAACCGGGCATCCGCCGCACCTCCTGCTCCGATGATCCAGTCCGTTCCTGATTCTTCTCCCCACCATAGACCACTTTCGAATACCTGTACGATTAACGGAGCGTCAGCCATTCGGCCCTTCCCACCTGCGCAAACGCCCGCGCTACCGGACCGTGGGGCCATGACTTTCCTGGACGAGATGAAGACCGCTGTCACCCCGCGCGCGGCGCTGCTCGTCATCGGCACGCTGGTGCTGCAGCTGCTGTTCATCGCGTCCTATGTGGGGGCTCTGCACAGTCCCCGGCCGAAGGACGTGCCCTTCGGGGTCGTCGCACCCGCGCAGGCGGCCCCGAAGCTGGTCCGCGAACTCAAGGGGCTGCCCGGCGGCCCGCTGGACCCGCGTACGGTCTCCAGCGCCGCCGACGCCCGGAAGAAGATCCTCAACCGTGATCTCGACGGGGCCCTGATCGTCGGCTCCGGCGGCCCGAAGGACACACTCCTGGTCGCGTCCGGCGGCGGGACCGTGCTCTCCTCCTCGCTCGACCGGATCATCACCGGGGTGGAGAAGACCCAGCGGCGGAGCGTACGGACCGTCGATCTGGCCCCCGCTTCGGCCCAGGACTTCGACGGGCTCTCCGCGTTCTACCTCGTCGTCGGCTGGTGCGTCGGCGGCTACCTCTGCGCGTCGATCCTGGCGATCAGCGCGGGTTCCCGGGCCGCCAACGGACAGCGCGCCGTGCTCAGGCTCGCCACCATGGCGCTCTACTCGGTCCTGGGCGGCCTCGGGGGCGCGGTCATCGTCGGGCCGGTGCTCGGCGCGCTGCCCGGCAGCGTCGCGGGGCTCTGGGGTCTCGGCGCGCTGGTCGTCTTCGGGGTCGGCGCGATCACGCTCGCCCTCCAGGCGCTCACCGGCATCGTCGGCATCGGCCTGGCCGTCCTGCTGGTCGTGATCGCGGGCAACCCGAGCGCGGGCGGCGCCTTCCCGCTGCCGATGCTGCCGCCGTTCTGGCATGCGATCGGCCCCTGGCTGCCCCCGGGCGCGGGGACCTGGACGGCGCGCTCGATCGCGTACTTCAGGGGCAACGCCGTCACCGGCCCGCTGCTGGTGCTCTCCGGCTGGGCGGTGGTGGGCACGATCATCACGATCGGTATGTCCGTCTTCCGCGGCAGACCGGCGGCCGCCCCGGCGGTGCGGGAGACGACGCCCAGGACCTGAGAACCGCATCCGGGTACGGCAGAGGCGCCGGCCCCGACCCGGGGGGGGCGGGGGCCCCCCGCGGCCCCCCGCGCCCCCGGAGCGGCCCGGGCGCGGTCAGCCGACCGTACCGCTCGGGCAGCTGCCCGAACCGCCTGGTCGGACGCCCGAACGGCCCTGTCAGACGCCCGTACCGCCTGGTCGGACGCCCGAACCGTCGTCCGCTCTCGGACCCACACCTGCGTGCGCGTCCGCCTTGGCGCCGTCCATCACCGCGCCGTCCATCACCGCGCCGTCCATCACCGCGTCGTCCACCACCGTGACCGGTTCCGTGTCGGGCACGATCCCCAGCCTCAGATCCCTGAGCGCCTCGGCCTCACGCCGCGCCAGCCGGAACCACATGAAGACCACGAAGCCCGCGAAGACGAACCACTCGCCGGTATAGCCGAGGTTCTGGAAGGACTTCAGGTCGAGCCCGCTGTTCGGCGGCGCCGCCGCCGGGACGGCCTTGAGGCCCGCCGAGGCGTGCGGCAGCGTGATCCACGCGTCGTACACGGGGTACGGCACGACGTTCACCAGCGATGCCGCGCTGATGATCCCGATCTGGCCGGCCGGCAGCCCGCCCCCGGTGTACGCCCCGTCGGTCCCGCTGTTCTCGGACGCCTGGAGCGATCCGGTGACCTTGACGGCGCCCTTCGGGGGAGCGGGCGGCTTCGCTCCGTGCGGCAGCCAGCCGCGCACCACCGGGAGGGCCTTGCCGCCGTCGGTGCGGAGCAGGGTCAGGACGTACGACCCCTCCCTGCCGTCCACGACCCGGTCGGGCACCAGGAACTGCTCGCCGTACTTCCCGGTCGCGGTGGCCTGCCGCCCGGACGTGTCGAGGTTCACGGGCAGCAGGGAGGAGAGCGGCGCCGACGCCTGGCGGGTCGGGTCGGGCCGGTGCTCGTCTGTCCGGTGGGTGGCCACCCGGTCCTCGAACCTGCTCAGCTGCCAGGAACCCATGAAGACGCAGAACGGGATGGCGAGCAGGGCGAAGACGGTGATCCCCAGCCAGCGGGGTGTCAGCAGGAACCGGTACACATCTCTTACGGTACGGGGCGGGCTCCGGGCCTCGTGCCCCGGACCCCGCCCCGTATGTCCCGCCCCGGGCCCCGCCCCGTACGGCCTGCTGCTTCTTCTACTTCTTCACATGCCGCCGGGCGAAGTCGAGCTCAAGCCTGATCTGCTTGATCCGCTCCTCCACCACCAGCGAGCCGTGGCCCGCGTCGTACCGGTACACCTCGTGGACCGCGCCGCGCCCGGCGAGCCGGTCGACGTAGTTCTCGACCTGCCGGATCGGGCAGCGCGGGTCGTTCACACCCGCCGAGATGTAGACCGGTGCCCGCACCGCGTCCACATAGCTCAGCGGCGACGAGGCGGCGAACCGCTCGGGCACCGTCTCCGGGGTGCCCCCGAGCAGCGTCCGGTCCATCGCCTTCAGCCCCTCCATCTCGTCGTGGTAGGCCGTGACGTAGTCCGCGACCGGCACCGCCGCCAGCCCGGCCGCCCACGCGTCCGGCTGGGTGCCGAGCCCGAGCAGCGTCAGATAGCCGCCCCAGGAGCCGCCCGCGAGCACCAGCCGCGCCGGGTCCGCGATCCCCGACGAGACCGCCCACTCCCGGACCGCCGCGATGTCCTCCAGCTCGATCAGCCCGACCCGGTGCTTGAGCGCGTCGGTCCAGGCCCGCCCGTAGCCCGTCGAGCCGCGGTAGTTGACCCGGACCACCGCGTAGCCGTGGTCGACCCAGGCCGCCGGGCCCGAGGCGAACGCGTCGCTGTCGTGCCAGGTCGGGCCGCCGTGGATCTCGAAGACGGTGGGGAACGGGCCGTCCCCCGCCGGCTGCTGCACCAGCGCGTGGACCCGGCCGCCGGGACCCTCCACCCAGACGTCCCGCACCGGCACGGAATCCGGCGCCTTCATCCCCGGCGGGTCGAGCACGACCGCGCCCGACGTGGAACGTACGACCGGGGGGAGCGCGGCCGACGACCACAGGTACTCGACCGTGCCGTCGGGCCTTGCGGTAGCCCCGGACACCGAACCCGCCGGGGTCTCTACGCGGACCAGCTCCCCGGTGGCCAGTTCGTACCGCCACATCTCGCTGCGTGCCTCGAAGCTGTGCACGATCAGCAGCGCGGAGCCGTCCGGATACCACTCGGCGCTGACATCGCCGGGCAGCTCGACCGCCGGGCTGCTCTCGGTGCCGGCCGCCACGTCCCACACCATCGGCTCCCAGCGGCCCCGCCGCTGGTGGCCGACGAGCAGCCGGGTGTCCCCGGCGACCGGCGCGAAGCCGAGCACCTGGAGCCCCAGCTCCTCGGTGCCGCCCCTGGTGTCGTCCAGCTCGGCGACCGTGGACCCGTCGGGCCGGACCACCCGCAGCGCCGAGTGCATCGCGTCGCCGTGCTCGGTGTGCTCCAGCGCGATCAGCGTCCCGTCGTACGAGAGGTCGCCGACCCCGGCCGACTCCCGGTGCCGGTAGATCTCGACCGGCGCGGCGCCCGGCCGTACGACATGGACCGTCGAGCCGTCCTCGTCGGTAGACCTGCCGACCACCGCCGTACCGTCCCGGCCGATCCCCAGACCGCCCGGGTAGGAGGGTTCGAGGCCGGGGGCGGCGGGTTCATCGGGCCCGCCGTGGAAGGGCTGGCGCATCCAGACACCGAACTCGTCCCCGTCGGTGTCGTCGAACCACCAGATCCAGTCACCGCCGGGCGACAGAGCCCCGTCGGTCGTACCGTTCGGCCGGTCGGTGACCTGCCGCTGCTCGCCGGTCTTCCGGTCCCAGGTGTACAGCTCGTACGTACCGGTCGCGTTCGACACGAACAGGCTGCGGTCGGGGGCGTCCTCCGCCCAGTCGGGCAGCGAGACGCGAGGTGCGCGGAACCGCTTCTCCCAGTCGGGCATGGCTGTTGCGTCAGTCGTCATGCCCCTATTTCAGCAGAGCGGATACGCCACGGGTCCTCCGGCCGGATCCGTATCAACCTGCTACAGCACGGCCGATCAGGGTCCCGATGTGGTCCGGTGAAAAGTCAGGCCTGCCGCGTGGGGCAGGGCAGTTCAGGAGCGGCACGATTGGGGGAGCACGTCACCAGCGCGACCGAGTGGAAGACGGTGCCCTTCAGATAATGGCCGAGGGACACGTCCCCGCCCCACGCCATCCGCGCGACTGCGGCTCTCACCAGGAGAATCAGTCGGGTACCTTCTCGGTCTTGCGGAGAGGCGAACCGGGCAGCGAATTCGGAGAGTTGGAGTTCGAGCCATTCGCCTGCTTCCTTGGGTTCCCTCCAGGTTCCCCGCACCAGGGAGGCAGGCTTCATCAGCCAATGCGCCGTTTGGATAGGAGGCAGACCGATGACAGGAAACTCTGCTACTGCCTCTCGATACCGCTCGATGACCTCCTGAGGGCTGCCCGCAGTCGGAGGCTCGCCAGGAGGGCGACGGGTGCTCTCCTTGTCGAACGCCCTCTTCTCCCCGACCCAGGAGTACCCGTGGTGGTGCACTGCTGCTCCTATCCGAGAGGTGGCGACGGCCCCGCCGACGCGCGGCGGGGCCGTAGGTTCAGGTGGCGCTGCGGCTCAGGCGGAGAGGTCGAAGCGGGCGGGATCGATGCCCGCCGCGTTCAGCTCCGCCGTCGTGAAGCGCAGCGGCTCGGCGTCCGGGCGCTTGCTGTCACGCATGGCCCACGCACCCGGCCCGATCTTCGCGAGGGTCACGCATGCCTCGCCGTCCGGATGCGTGTTGCCACCACAGGCCTTCGAGAACTCGGCTCCTTCGATGGGGAGGCCGTACAGGTCGGTCATCGTTATGCCTTTCCTGGTCTGCTTGGCGGCCGGAAGGGCCGCCTCCCGCCCCTCAATAGGCGGAAGTCTCAGTGACCTTCATGGCCTCATCCATCGGCCCCACCACATCAGCCGGAACCATCCCCACGTGTGCGAACACCTGGCCGTGGTAGACGAGGGCAGGCCGTATCTCACTCCCCCCGGCCTCCGGAATGCCGAGGGTGGCCAGGGCTGCGCGGACGGCTTCAGCGGCATCTCTGGCCAGGGCGCGTCCGTACCGCCAGGTCTGCATGTCCATTCGTCAGTGCCCAGTCCTGTGCATGCGGAGCAGGACGTTGCAGTCAGAAATCAGGGAGTGATCCACGAACTCGCCCTCGGTCGCGGTGTCCCGCAGCGTGTCCAGTCGCAGGCACTCCGGGCAACCGCGTACAGGCTGGGGCGCCGGTTCGGGTTCACACAGCGGCAGTGACAACGGTGCTTCTTGCCACCGTGCGGGTTCTGTTCCGGTCGCCATCGCGCACCCCTTCGCTGTCGCTCGGTGTGGTGATGACGTTACGGAGTGCCGCGTACCGGCTTCCATGTTGTTGCATGCGGTTGCACGGATTCACCCGAGTGTGGCCAGGGCCTTCGTTATGAGTGCGCGTGCCTGAGTTCCACGTGCAGCCACCTGCGACAGGTCGGAGAACGCGCGGAGGTAAGTGCGGATCTCTCCGGGCGTGGTCAGGTTGATCTCTGCGGTCAAGGTCTCGACCGCTACCTGTTGATCGTCGAAGGCGTAGAACGCTTCCAGGGGCCACACGGTCCGGCGGGTCCTGGCGGGGATGACGCCGAGCGACACATTCGGCTGCCCCATGATGGTGAGCAGGTACTCCAACTGCTCGGCCATGGCAGCATCGTCGGTGACCCGGTAGTAGAGAACTGTCTCTTCAAGGAGCAGTGCGAAGCGGTGGTCACCTTCCCTGACGACCCGGGAACGAGCCTGCCTTGCCCGTACGGCGTCAGCCACATCGTCGGGGGTTCCCTGAAAAGCCGTGATGGCCCTCAACAGTCCTGTGGTGTAACCAGCGGTCTGGAGCATCCCCGGCACGAGGTTCGATGCGTAGACACGGAATGACCGGGTCCGTTGATAGAGCGGGACTGTCTTCTCATGGACGTGGCGCATACCGTCGCGGTGGATCTGCTTCCACTCGACGTACATCGACTCTGCGTTTCGTGATGCGGCGATGATGTCGGCTGCCTGTTCCTCGGAGCCGCAGGCCGCACACCACGCGCGGATGTCGGCATCCGACGGCGGGGTCTTGCCCCGGGCGATGCGGGACGACTTCGATTTGTGCCAGCCGCACCTGGCGGCCAGCTCATGCCCCGAGAGCCCGGCGTCCTTCATGAGCCCTTGCAGGCGAGACGCTACGGCGGCCCGTGCTGCTTGGGCGCTGGAGAGCGGAGACGTGGGCATGAGCTGACAGGCCAGGGATCAAACGGTGTACTTGTCGTGCGGGATACCGCGTTCCCACACGGCTTCGAACGCTGAGGCACACAGCCCGGCTACGGCAGGGTCTTCGGTCTGGTCGGTGTGCACCCACCGGCCGTCTCCGTCGAAAATGTTGAACTGGACCAGGCGGCCGTCGAAGATCCAGCAGTCATTGCCCGGGAGGGCAAGGTCTGAGGCGCTGCGTCGGGGAAGCCACCGGATCTGTTCTCCTGCTTCCAGATTCGTGAAGGTGCCGGAGTGCTCGAATGCGATGTACTCACTGACGGGCTCCGAAATCACCCGGGCGCGCCGGATGACGACGCCCTTTGCCGTGACCTCCTGGACGAGGTCGAGCCACGGACGCCACCACGAGGAGCGGTCACCGGGGTCGAGCCGATGGCCCCGCTTCCATGCGGCGAAGCCTTCGATCTCGTTGTCGACGCCGTACCCGTCGCGCATCTCCAGATGGACGGCCGACTCCTTGACCGACCTGATGAGGTCGGCGAAGTCAGACAGATTCTGCGACACCAAGCGCCTCCCTGAGAAGCGGGATCATCCGCTCCGGAACCCTGATCACTGTCTCGTGGTCCGGGAGCGGAACATCCTTCGAGCTTGTGCTCGTGGTCTGCGCGTCTGCTGTCCATCCCTGAATGAGAAGATCTTTCGTCTCCATGTCCACCCACACAGCGGGTGATCCGTGATCTCCGGACTCGGGATCTTTACCGACGAACCGTAAGGCCATGGGGTCTCTCCCTGTCGAGCGCGTCGCGCTTGGTCGCACGACCTTCACTCTGCCGGACAGCACCGGTCAAGGGGACCGGAACCGGACAGATCGAAGAGGGGCCTGTCGACCGGGTGAGCCGCGCCCCTCACCCCAGCGCGAAGTACCGCAGCCAGATGTACCCCGCCGACAGCGCCAGCGTCGCCGCGGTGACCACCAGCCCGTACCGGGTGAACTGCCAGAAGGAGATGGGGGTCCCGTTGCGTTCCGCGATGCCGAGGGCGACGACGTTGGCGCTGGCGCCGATCGCCGTGGCGTTGCCGCCGAGGTCCGCGCCGAGTGTCAGCGCCCACCACATCACGTGGTCGCCTGCGCCGCCCAGGCTGTGGACGAGCCCGGCCGTGACCGGGGCCATTGTCGCGACGTACGGGATGTTGTCGACCACCCCGGACAGCGCTCCGGACGCCCCGAGCAGCAGCATCGAGCCGCTCAGTTCCCGGCCGCCCACCGCGTGCGAGAGCGCGGTGGAGACCTCGCCCACGACACCCGTGCCGATCAGTGCGCCGATCATCACGAAGAGACCGGCGAAGAAGGCCAGCGTGGGCCACTCGACCTCGGTGAGCACCTCGGTGGTACGGACCGAGGAGACGGCGACGAGCACCCCGGCGCCGAGCAGCGCGACGACGCTCGGCGCGTAATGCAGCACCGGGTGCAGTACGAACCCCGCGATGACCAGGGCCAGTACGGCGAGTCCCTGGGCGAGCAGCCGCCGGTCGCGGAGTGTGTCCCGCTCGTCCAGTTCCATCACCCGGGCCGCGCGCTCCGCGTCGTACGGGAACGCCCCGCGGAACAGGAAGCGGCAGAGCGCGATCAGTACGGCCGTCAACAGCACGGCCAGCGGCCCCAGATGGACCAGGAAGTCGTTGAAGGTCAGCCCGGCCCGGCCGGCCACGATGATGTTGGGCGGGTCGCCGACGAGGGTGGCGATACCGCCGATGTTGGACGCGAAGACCTCGGTGATCAGGAACGGCGCGACCGCCAGCCCCAGCCGTTCGCAGACCAGCAGGGTGACGGGGGCGATCAGCAGGACGGTGGTCACGTTGTCGAGGAGCGCGGAGGCCAGCGCGGTCATCACCACCAGCATGGCCAGCACCCGGAACGGTCTGCCCCTGGCGCGCTTCACGGACCAGATCGCCAGATACTCGAAGACGCCGGTCCGCTTCAGCACTCCGACGATCACCATCATGCCGAGCAGCAGGAAGATGACGTTCCAGTCGATGCCGGTGTTCTGCGAGAAGAAGGCCGCCCTGTCATCGGTCGCGCCGAGCGCCAGCATGAGGCCGGCGCCGCCGAGGGCGGCGGCTACCCGGTGGATCTTCTCGCTGATGATCAGGGCGTAGGTGGCGGTGAAGACGGCGACGGCCGCCCAGCTGTGCCAGTCACTCACCGGGGGCCCCGCGGTGGGGCGGGCGGAACGGGCGCGGTGTTCACGTGACGGGGTCTCCCACCGGATGTGCGGGGTCGTTCGGTCGGCGGGCCCGTGATGCGGCGCGGGCCCGGTGAAAGGTACGGGGGAGCGGAGCCCCGGCGGCAGGACGGCGTCCCGCAGAACAGACCGCCCGGACCCTGCCGGGATCCGGCATGGAACGCCCGCGCTGCGCGGTCAGATCTCCTGGTCGGGCCAGTTGAGCAGCCGGGCGCCGATGACCGCGGTCTGCAGGGTGTAGCGGTGCGCCGGGTCGGCCGGATCGGCGCCGGTCAGCTGGTGGATCCGCTCCAGCCGGTAGGTGAGCGCCCGCACGCTCAGCGACATCCGGCGCGCCGCCTCGGCCGCCACGCACCCCGCGTCGAAGTAGTGGCTGAGCGTCGAGACCAGCGGCTGTGCGCCGCCCCGGGCCCGCTGGAGCGGCCCCAGCGCGCTGCGGACCAGATCGACCAGGGCCTCCCGGTCCCGGGTGAGCACCGGGTAGACCAGCAGATCGGCGGCGCGCAGCAGCGGGCCCTCCAGATCCATCCGGGCCGCGAGTTCCAGGGCGTTGAGCGCCTCCTCGTAGCTGTGCACGATCCCGCCGGAGCCCTGATGCGGGCGGCCGACCGCGACCTTCACGCCGTCGTCGGCGTCGGCCGCGTACGCCTGGCGGGCGAAGTACGTCAGGATGTCGTCCTGGTCGCCGGGGGCGATGCAGACCAGGCGGCCGTCCTTGGTGGTCAGCAGGATGCTGCGGTTGCCGAAGCGGCTGAAGAGGGCCAGCTCCACGGTGCGGGTGGCGGCGGCGCCCTCGTCGTACGCGCCGGCGCTCTGGGCGACCGCGACCGCGTGGGTACGGGAGAGCCGCAGTCCGAACCGTTCGGCGCGCTCGGCCAGCCGCCCCAGATCGCTCCCGCCGTACAGCAGATCGTCGATGAACTCCCGGCGTACGGCCTCCTCCTGGCGTACGGCCATGCGCTGGGCCCGCTCGTACCCCTCGGCGAACGCGTCGACGGCCAGCTCGACGGCGGCGAGCACACCGCCCGCCGTGCTGCCGCTCACCGCCGCGGACCCGGTGGGCCAGACCGTACGGGCGGCCGCCAGATGCGCGGCGACCAGGGAGCGCAGCGAGTGGCCGTCCTCCGCCGCCTGTTCACCGAAGGCGCGGCGCGCGTCGAGCTCGGGCCGGGTCGGGCGGCGGCCGGTCGCCAGGACTTCGGTCAGCATGCGGGCGTACCCCTCAAGGTATTTCCCGGGGTGCGTATCGGATATGTCGGGCCCTGTCACTCGTTCTCCTGCTTCTGCTGTCGTCCCGCCGGCGGTGCGGCCGGCTGTCGGGGGGCGGCCGGTCCGGCGGGGTCCGCCCGCCGCGCAGCGGCCAGAGTGACAGACCGCGACGGGTGCCGGGACCAGGGGTGCTGCCCCGGCATCCGGCAGCAGGGAACTTTGCCGGATTACGGCAATGCGGGGGCGGGCGGAGTCCCGTCAGAATGGGCATTGCGGAAACGGGGGAGAGCGGCCCGGTGCCGGAGTACGGAAACGTGCGTCCGGCGCCGGGGCTGTTCTGCACGGGGGATGTTCCGTATGAGGGCTTTTCCTCATGGGGGACACGGAGGGGGAGGGGTGCGCGATGGATGAGTTCATGGGCGCCGCGCTGGGTTTTCCGGCGGTTCTCTTCGGTGCGGCGCTGTTGGTGGTCATCGCCTTCTGGCTGCTCGTACTGGTGGGGGCGGCCGAGCACGACGCCTTCCATCTGCACCTGGACACGGGGGACACGGGCACGGCCGCTGCGGGGGGCAGCGGCGTGCCCGTCACCGTGCCGGTGTCGCTCTTCACCCTCGTCGCCTGGTTCGCGAGTCTCGCGGGCTCGGTGCTGGTGCGCAGGTGGGGGTCCCACCTGCCGAAAGCTGGGGGAGAGCCGCCGGGCGGCTTCCGGACCGTGCTCGACGCCGCTGTGCTCGCCGCCGCGCTGCTGGCCGCGTGGATCGTGACACGTTTCGCCGTCCGCCGGATGCGCGCCCTGCTCCCGGCCGTACCGCCGCCGTCGCGGCTGGACTTCGTCGGGCTGGTCTGCACCGTACGGACCGGTTCGGTGACCGCCGACTTCGGGCAGGCCGAGGTCGCGGCCGACGACGGATCGACCGCGGTCGTGCAGGTCAGGGCCCAGGGCGACGACAGCCTGCTCGGGCTCCGATCCGGTGACACCGCGCTCCTCTACGCCTATGACGAACCGGGTGAGTTCTTCTGGATCGCGCCGTTCGACGCGGCGCTCGATCCCCGCGCCACCGGCTGAGTCCGCGTTCGCGGCCCCTCCTCCCCTCAGTCGCGCACCGCACCGCGGCGGGCCGCACCACAAGCCACCGTTCACGACACCCTTCGAGGAATGTTCATGGATGCCATCTCCCTGGGCATCGGCGTGCTCGTCGCCGTTGTCCTGCTCATAGCCGTCGCACTCGTCCTGGTGCTCAGCAGGCTGTTCCGCAAGGTGGAGCAGGGCCGGGCGCTGATCATCTCCAAGACGAAGAAGGTCGACGTCACCTTCACCGGTGCCGTGGTGCTGCCTGTGCTGCACAGGGCCGAGTACATGGACATCTCGGTGAAGATCATCGAGATCAGGCGGACCGGGCGCGAGGGCCTGATCTGCCAGGACAACATCCGGGCCGACATCCACATCTCGTTCTTCGTACGGGTCAACAAGACCGTCGAGGACGTCGCCAAGGTCGCCCAGGCGATCGGCACCCAGCGGGCCAGCGACAAGGCGGCCATCCAGGAGTTCTTCGCCGCCAAGTTCTCCGAGGCGCTGAAGACCGTGGGCAAGCAGCTGGACTTCGTGGACCTCTACACGAAGCGTGAGGAGTTCCGGGACCGGATCATCCGGGTCATCGGCACCGACCTCAACGGCTACCACCTGGACGACGCGGCCATCGACTTCCTGGAGCAGACGCCGATGGCGCAGCTCGACGGGGCCAACATCCTGGACGCCCAGGGCATCCGCAAGATCACCGAGCTGACGGCGGTCGAGCATGTCCGCACCAACGAGTACCAGCGCACCGAGCAGAAGGAGATCACCCGGCAGAACGTCGACGCCCGGGAGACCATCCTGGAGCTGGAGCGCCGGCAGGCCGAGGCCGAGATCAAGCAGCAGCGCGAGGTCGACACGCTGCGGGCCCGCGAGGAGGCGGTGACGGCCAAGGTCCAGGAGGAGGAACGCCTGGGCGCCCAGACCGCGTTCCTGCGCACCGAGGAGCAGCTCGGGGTGCAGCGCGAGAACCAGGCGCGCGAGATCGCGGTGGCGCAGAAGAACCGCGAGCGGGTCATCGCCGTCGAGAACGAGCGGATCGAGAAGGACCGGCTGCTCGAAGTCATCGGCCGCGAGCGTGAGACGCAGCTGTCGATGATCTCCCGTGACAAGGAGGTCGAGGCCGAGCGCCGCGAGGTGGCCGATGTGATCCGGGAGCGGATCGCGGTGGACCGTACGGTCGCCGAGCAGGAGGAGTCGATCAAGAAGCTGCGGATGGTCGAGGAGGCCGAGCGCACCAGGCAGGCCGTGATCATCGCTGCCGAGGCGGAGGCGCAGGAGAAGCTGGTCAAGGACATCAAGGCGGCCGAGGCCGCCGAGACGGCCGCCACTCACCACGCGGCCGAGCAACTGACCCTGGCAGAAGCCCGGTTGAAGTCCGCCGACCTCGACGCCCGCGCCAAGCTCCGGCTCGCGGAGGCGGTCCAGGCGGAGGCCGCGGCGCCGGGACTCGCCGACGTCCAGGTACGTGACAAGGAGGCCGACGTCATCGAGAAGGCGGGCCGCGCCGAGGCGGAGGCCACCGAGGCCCGGCTCAGGGCCGAGGCGTCGGGCGCCCGGCTGAAGGCGCTGGCCGCGGCGGAGGGCACCAGCGCCCAGGCCACGGCGGAGGCCGCGATGATCGGCGAGAAGCTGAAGGCGGAGGCCGAGGGGCTCACCGAGAAGGCGGCGGCGATGGCCGCGCTGGACGACGCGTCGCGCGGACACGAGGAGTACCGGCTGCGCGTCGCGGCCGAGAAGGAGATCAGGCTGGCCGGGATCGACGTCCAGCGCCAGGTCGCCGAGGCGCAGGCCACGGTCCTCGCGACCGGTCTGGAGAACGCCGACATCAGCATCGTCGGCGGTGAGTCGGTCTTCTTCGACCGTCTGGTGTCGTCGATCTCGCTCGGCAAGGGTGTGGACGGCTTCGTCGAGAACTCGAAGACTGCCCAGGCCCTCGCCAAGCCGTGGCTGGACGGCTCGGCCAGCTTTCCGGAGGACCTGACGAAGATCCTCGGGTCGGTGTCGAGCGGTGACGTACAGAATCTGACGGTGTCGGCGGTGCTGATGAAGCTGATGAACTCGGGGGGTGCGGAGGCCGGACTGGTCCGGCAGCTTCTGGACCAGGCCGAGCGGCTGGGGCTTTCCGAGGTGGCGGTCGGGGCGGTCGGGGCGGTGGACGGGGCGGTGCGGGTCTGAGCGCGGGGCGGGTGCGGGGGCGCCTGCCCCCGGGCTCTTGGCCCTCGCCCCCCCCCAGAACGGGCTTGAGGGGTGGCCTCAAACTCCCCCGGACTCCGTCCGGGGGACTCTCAAGGCCGGGGTTGAAAAGATGTCCTCAATCGCCGGACGTGCTGGGTTGTGACGGCACCCCCTAACCAGCCCCTCCCAACCAGCCCCCTCCCAACCTCGCACCCATTACCCAGAAAGCCGCCGATGACCCAGACCTCCGTAGACGCCGGCACCTACGAGGTGCTCAGGGACCGGCTGGCCGGGCAGGCCGCCGAACTGGCCCGCAGGGCCACCGCCCTCAACGCCCGCCGCACCGAGACCTTCGGCTCCACGGAGCTGGCCCTCACCGGTACGGAACAGCTCCGTACCGACAGCGACCGCGTCCCCCGCGACACGGTCGCCGTCCGCGGCCGTCTGCTCATCGGCTGCGACATCCCGCCCGGCCGGAAGCAGACGTCCGAGCCCGCGGACGTCTTCGCGCTGCACGACACCGCCCTGAACAGGCTTCCCGACACCGATGTGCCCGGCCTGCTCGACGACCCCGCCTTCATCAGGGAGTTCACGGAGCTCCACCGCTACTACCGCGACGCCCGGCTGCTCCAGCTCCGCCACATCGACGGCAGACTGCTCGCCGTCTTCCGTACCGGTGAGACCGCCGACGACATCCGCGTGCTGCGCTGGGCGCTCGCCGCCGACGGCAGCGTCGGGTACCTCGACGCACGCGGCGACCGCGACCACGTACCCCCGCCGCCGGACGACCTCGAATGGACCCCCACCACCCGCCAGGACCATGTGCCGGGCCGCCACCCGCACATCGCCCTGCCGGGCGGCGTGTATGTGACGACGGCCGGCGGTTCGCTCACCGTCAAGGACGAGGACAACACCGAGGCGGCCGAGGGGATCTGGTCCGAGCCGGTCGACGAACCGCTCCAGTCGCTCGCCGACGCCGAGGTGGAGTACGCCCGCGCCGGAGCCCTGCTCCTGCTGCGCGTACGCCCGTACAAGGAGGAGCACCCGCGCCATCTGGTCTTCAACACCGTCACCCGCACCGTGGTACGCCTCGACGGCATCGGGCAGGGCTGCCGCAGCCTCCCCGAGGACCAGGGGATCATCTTCCCCGGCGGATACTGCCTGGCCACCGGCGCGTACAAGACCTTCGCCCTGGACACGGCGGGTCTGGCGTTCGAGCGGCTGATCCGCTCCCCGAACGGTGAGGACGTGCTGTACGTCTTCCACGCCCCCGCGGCCGGCCGCACCCTGCTCCTGCCGTACAACCTGATCCGCAAGGAGACCGGGACCCCGCTCGGCTGCCGGGGGTACGCGCTCTTCGACGACGGCACCCTCATCGTCCTGCGCGGCGACTCCGACGAGCCCGCCCGCGTCCACCCGCTCCAGCGCTGGCGCTCCCCGTACGTCTCGGACACCTGCGCCGACGCGGTCCCGGCGGGCGAAGGGCCCCTCACCCGGATCGGCAACGCCGACCTGGTGCGCGGGATATCCGACTGCCTGTCGCTGGCCCGTACCGTCACCGAGAACACCGAGCCGACCACGGGTGTGTACGAGACGCTGCTCGCCTCCTGCGTACGGGCCGCCGACACCCACCACTGGCTGGGCGACGAGTCCACCGGCGACCTGCTGGAACCGCTGGACGGGCTGCGCACCACGGCCGGGCAGGTGCTCGCCGAGTTCGAGACCGTCCGGACGCTGACCCGGGAGGCCGCCGACGCGCTGGACGCGGCCGCGGCGCGGGTCGCCGCACTGGTGCGCAGGGCCCGCGGTGAGGCGCCCGGTGCGGCCGCCGAGTGGGTCACCCGGCTGACCGAACTGCGCGGCGCCCATGGGCAGGTGCTCACGCTCAAAGAGCAGCGGTACGCCGACACCGACCGCATCGACGCACTCGCGGACGAAGTGGCGGCGGACATCGCCTCGTTCGCCCAGCGCGCCGTCGGACAGCTGCGGGGCGACGACGCCTTCGCCGGGTACCACGAAGAGACCGGACGGCTCACCGCCGAAGCGGAGGCGATCGCCACCGTGGCCGGAGCCGCACCGGTCACCGAACGCCTCGACGAACTGGCCGATGGGCTGCGTACCGTCACCGAGGTCGTCACCGGGCTCGACATCGGCGACGCCACGGTCCGTACCTCGGTCCTGGAACGGATCGCCGAGGTCGTCGGCGGGGTCAACCGCGCCCGCGCCACGCTCGAAGCGCGCCGCCGGGAACTGCTCGGCCACGAGGGGCGCGCCGAATTCGCCGCCGGGCTGGCCGTGATCGCCATGTGGGTCACCGCGGCGCTGGCCGCGGCCGGCACCCCGGAGAGCTGCGACGACCAGCTCGCCGGGCTGCTGCTCCGGGTGGAGGACCTGGAGTCCAGGTTCGACGGTTCGGACGAGTTCCTGGCCGAGCTGGGTGCCCGGCGGACCGAGGTGTACGAGGCGTTCTCGGCGCGCAGGCAGACCCTCCAGGACGAGCGCGCCCGCCGCGCCGAGCGGCTCGGCGCCTCGGCCTCCCGGGTCCTGGAGACCCTCGCCCGCCGGGCGGCCTCGCTCGGCTCCGCGGACGCGATCAGTACGTTCTTCGCCTCCGACCCGCTGGTCGCCAAGGTCGGCCGCACCGCCGACGAACTGCGCGGACTCGGCGACCGGGTCGGGGCCGACGAACTGGCGGGCCGGCTCAAGGCGGCCCGCCAGGAGGCGGCCCGAGCGCTGCGCGACCGCACCGATCTGTACGCGGACGGCGGCGGCACCATCCGGCTCGGCCGGCACCGCTTCGCCGTCAACGCGCAGCCCCTGGACCTGACCCTGGTGCCGTACGGCGGCCCCGGCAGCGGCGGTGACAGTGACAGCGGCGGCGCCGGTCTTGCCTTCGCCCTCACCGGTACCGACTACCGCTCCCCGGTCACCGATCCGGCGTTCGCCGCCTGCCGCCCGTACTGGGGCCGCACCCTGCCGTCCGAGTCACCCGCGCTCTACCGGGCCGAGTATCTGGCCGCCCGGCTGCTCGCCGAGCAGGGGCCCGACGCACTCGCCGCCGCCGAACTCCCCTCACTGGTACGGCAGTCGGCCGAGGCCGCGTACGACGAGGGGTACGAACGCGGAGTCCACGACCACGACGCCGCACTGATACTCGGCGCGCTGCTGCGGCTGCACACCGGGGCCGGACTGCTCCGCTTCCCGCCGCGGGCCCGCGCCGCGGCCCAGCTGTTCTGGGCGCACTCCACGACGGAACCGGCACGGCTGGCCTGGACCCGCAGGGCCGTGTCGATGGCTCGCGCCCGCGAGACCTTCGGACTCGCCCCGGCCATCACGGAGTGGCAGGCCGAACTGGCTGGCGTGATCGGAGGACCGGAGGCGCCGCAGGCCGCCGAGTACCTCTTCGAGGAGCTGACCGGCGGCCCCGAGGGCTTCGTCACCCACACGGCGACCCGCACCCTGCTCGACGATTTCCGCCGGGCCGTGGGGACTTCCGCCTACGACGACGACCTCAAAGGGATCGGCGACGACGACCTGACGGCCCGCCGCCAGCTCGTGGAGAACTGGCTCGGCGCGTACGCGAACTCCGGCGGCCAAGGCACCCGCCCCGGAGGCCCGGTGCCGACGGGGGCCCTGGCCGAGGCGGTCGCCGTCGAGCTCTGCCCGGAGCTGCCGCGCTACGAGTCGGCCGCGCCGCTGGCCGCGAGGGTGGAGGGGCTGCTCGGCACCCATCCGCGCATCGAGGGCCGCGGACTGACCGTCCGTATCGACGAACTCATTCCGGCGGCAGCCGAGTTCCACCGCACCGAGGTCCCCGGATTCCGCGCCTACCAGCGGCAGCGCACCGCCCTGGTCGCGGCCGAGCGCGCACGGCTGAGGCTGGACGACCACCGCCCCCGCGTCATGCCGTCGTTCGTACGCAACCGGCTCATCGACGAGGTCTACCTCCCGCTGATCGGCGACAACCTGGCCAGACAGATCGGCACCGCGGGCGACACGAAACGCACCGACAGCAACGGTCTGCTGCTGCTGGTGTCGCCGCCCGGCTACGGCAAGACCACGCTCGTGGAGTACGTGGCCGACCGGCTCGGGCTGGCCCTGGTCAGGATCGACGGCCCGGCGCTCGGCCACCGGGTCACCTCCCTGGACCCGGCGCAGGCGCCGGACGCCACCGCGCGCCAGGAGGTCGAGAAGATCAACTTCGCGCTGGCCGCGGGCAACAACACCCTGCTGTACCTGGACGACATCCAGCACACCTCACCCGAACTGCTCCAGAGGTTCATCCCGCTCTGCGACGCCCAGCGCAGGATCGACGGCGTCAGGGACGGCGCCGCACGCAGCTACGACCTGCGGGGCAAACGCTTCGCGGTCTGTATGGCGGGCAACCCGTACACCGAGTCGGGGCAGCGCTTCCGGATCCCCGACATGCTGGCCAACCGGGCCGACGTCTGGAACCTCGGCGATGTGCTCACCGGCAAGGAGGACGTCTTCGCGCTGAGCTTCGTGGAGAACGCGCTCACCGCGAACCCGGTGCTGGCCCCGCTCGCGGCCTGGCACCGCGACGACCTGGGCCTGCTCGTACGGCTGGCGTCCGACGATCCGACCGCACGCCGCGACCGGCTCCAGCACCCGTGCCCGGCGGGGGAACTGGACCGTGTCGTGGCGGTCCTGCGCCATCTGCTGACGGCCCGCGCCACGGTGCTCGCGGTCAACGCCGCCTATATCGCGTCGGCCGCCCAGTCGGACGCGGCCCGCACCGAGCCGCCGTTCCGGCTCCAGGGCTCGTACCGCAACATGAACAAGATCGCGGCACGGATCGACCCGGTGATGAACGGCGCCGAGCTGGCCGCTGTGATCGACGACCACTACCGGGGCGAGGCCCAGACCCTGACCAGCGGCGCCGAGTCCAACCTGCTGAAACTGGCCGAGCTGCGCCAGACCCTGACGCCGGAACAGGCGGCACGCTGGGCGGAGATCAAGGCGGCCGATGTCCGCGCCAGGACCCTGGGCGGCGGACCGGAAACCGATCCGCTGCCGCGCGCGGTGGCGGCGCTGGGGCTGCTGGCCGACCGGATCGCGGCGGTGGAGTCGGCGATCAGCCGGGCGGCCGACACCCGGTAGCGGAGTTTTCGCAGCCCAACCCGCGTACGTCAGTTCAGTGCCGCGTCTCTTCGGGTGAAGTCGCGATGCGGGACCCATCCCAGCGGGCAGGCATTGCGAAGGACCACACAAGAGGGCCCGCGCAATCCGGCCCTGGAGTGCTCCTACGGAAGGGTTTGTGTCCATCATGTCTCGAATCGTGCGGATGACCGTGCTGTCTGCCATCGCCGCCGCCACCGTGCTGGGGGGTGCGTCGGTCGCCTCCGCGGACAGCGGTGCGGAGGGCGCGGCCATCGGCTCGCCCGGTGTGCTCTCCGGCAACGTCGTCCAGGTCCCGGTCGACCTCGGTCTCAACGTCTGCGGCAACAGCGTCGACGTCATCGGCCTGCTCAACCCGGCCTTCGGCAACACCTGCGTGAACGGCGGGCACGGCCGCGACCACGGCCGTGACCACGGTCGCGAGCACGGCCACGGTGGCTGGAACCACGGCTGGGACCACGGTCGCAACCACGACTGGAACTGACCGCGGTCATTCGCGGCAGGCAGTGAACACCGCCCCCCGGAGGAAGACGCCGAATCGGCCCTCCGGGGGGCGGTGCTGTCTGCCACCAGTTGCGGGCTACCGGCTACCGGCTACCGGCTACCGGCTCATGACGTGCTCACCTCGGCCGAGAACCAGTCCACGCTCATCCCCGCACCGGAGCTGATGTCGGCCCCCGGGGAGGTGCAGCCGCAGACCTTGTCCGGATACGAGCCGCCGATCGCCACGTCGAAGATGGCGAAGAAGCCGTGGTCGACCGCGGCCTTCCAGGTCGCGTCGGACACCTCGTTCTGGTTGACCACGAAGGTCTGGACGCCGTCGAGAGAGAAGCGCAGCTGCTCGGCCGACGCGTTCGTACGGTCCACGACCACCGAGTACGTGTGGTAGCCGGACTGGCAGCCCGTGCAGGTCTGCAGACCGCTGCTGATCCCGTCCGGGTCGTGGCACTCGCCCGCCCACTGGCCGCAGTGGAAGGTCGTGGAGTGCTGGCTGAGCGCGTTGACGTCCTCCATGATGTCCAGCTCGCCGATACCGGGCCAGTTGGTGGCACCGGCAGGACGTGCGTCCGCGCCCATCGCCCAGAAGGCCGGCCAGTAGCCGAGTCCGCTCGCCGGGTCGGGCTGCTTCAGGGAGGCGCTGAGCTGGAGCTGGCCGCCGGCCGGTGCGGCGAAGTCGGTGCGCTGGGTCTCCACCCGGCCGGACGTCCAGTGCCCGGACGCGTCCCGTAGCGGCTTGATCACCAGATGGCCCGAGCCGTCCTGGTAGACGTTGTCGGTCGAGTCCGTCGATGTCTCGATCTCGCCGGTGCCCCAGTTCGCGGCGCCGCCCGGGTAGCCGGTGCCCTTGTCGTAGAGCCAGTCGGACGTGTTGAGGCCCGTTCCGGCCGCGCCGTCGAAGTCGTCCCTGAACACCGTGGTCCAGTCGGCGGCGGCCGTACGGGACCCGGCGGCCGGTTCGCTCGCCGCCGCGGTACCGGTGAGCCCGGCGGGGCCCGCCAGGCCGGTGAGTCCGGCCAGCGGCAGGGCGAGCGCGGCGAGCACGGTCAGCAAGCGGCGCCGGGGGCGGTGTGCGGGGCGGCGACCGGGGTGGCGCTCGGGGCCGCGGGAGGTGCCGGGGGACGAGCCGGGGAAGGCGATCCTGTTCATCTGGGCTGCTTCCGTGGGGGGCGTGGGGGTGGGAGCGCACTGCGGGGGAGCGGCGTGGGGGCGCGCGGGTGAGGCTGCCTGAGAGCGCTCTCAGCCGCCTTCCGAACGACTGTCGGGCACGGTGGCCGACCCGTCAAGGGGCGTGCCGCGTTCATCCCCTGAAGCCAACGGGGTGAGATATCCGGCCAGTTGCCGTACGGCGTTCCGCTGTCGATGCCGGGTGGGCGGCCGGGGCGCCGGATCGGGTGAAGCGCGTACAGACCATTGACGGACCGGACGAACTCTGAGGCCATGTACATGTCACTTCGTTCTGTCACCCGTGCGCGGGTGCACCCGTACGTCCGTGCACTCGTTCACCCATGGCATACGTGCATCCATGACAGCGACTCGGGAGGGCTCATGAACGTCAACCGGAGATCGGTACTGAAACTGGCCGGAGCGGGCGCGGTGGCCGCCGGTGCCGGCACGGTGGCATCGGCCACCGGCGCCGCAGCGGCCACCGGGGGCGGCGTCGCCGCCGGAGCGGTGCGTACGGAGCCGAGACCGCGCCCCGGATCGGCCGCGGCCGCCGCCAGGGCCGCCGCACTCGTCGCGAAGATGACCCTGGACGAGAAGATCGCCCTGCTGCACGGGCAGGGCTGGTCCCCCAAGGGCGTGGGGTACGCGGGCCGGGTCCTCGCCAACACCCGCCTCGACATCCCGGCCCTGTATCTCGGCGACGGCCCCAACGGGGTGGGCAACGGCTCGAAAGGGGTGACCCAGTGGCCCGACTGCAAGACCCTGGCAGCGACCTGGGACCCGGAGACGGCGCGGGCCTACGGTGACGCCTACGCCGCCGAGCAGGCGGCCAAGGGGCACAACATCGCCCTGGCGCCCTGTATCAACATCCTGCGCGTCCCCTACTGGGGGCGGTCGTTCGAGACCTTCACCGAGGACCCGTACCTCAACGCGGAGCTGGCGGCCCGGGTCGTCGAGGGCATCCAGACCCACCCGGTGATGGCCACCGTGAAGCACTTCGCGGCCAACAACCAGGAGACCCTGCGCGGCTCGATCGACGTGGTGGTCTCGCAGCGCGCCCTGCACGAGATCTACTACCCGGGGTTCCGCGCCGCCGTCCAGCGCGGCGGCGCCGGAGCCGTGATGACCTCGTACAACAAGGTCAACGGCGCCTGGTCGCACGAGAACCGCACCGCCGTCCAGGACACCCTGCGCGACTCCTGGGGCTTCGACGGACTGGTGATGTCGGACTGGGGCGGCACCCACAGCACCGTGCTCACCGCCCGCGCGGGCTCCGACATGGAGATGCCCGGCTCCACCTACCTCGGCGACAAGCTGAAGGACGCGGTCACGGCGGGCACGGTGAGCACCGCCACCGTGGACACGATGGCCGTCCATGCGCTCACCGCCATGTACCGGACCGGGCTCTTCGACCACCGGCTGCCGGACCCGGCGACCGTGCTCACCGAGGTCGTCAGCAGCGAGGCGCATCTCGGGCTCGCGCGCAGTATCAGCATCCAGGGCAGTGTGCTGCTGAAGAACGAACGGGTGCTGCCGTTCGCCCGCCCCGCGTCCGTCGCGGTCATCGGCGCCGCGGCCGACGCCGGGGCCCGTACGCACGGCGGGGGTTCGGGTTCCGTCACCGCCAACGGCGCTGTCGTCACCCCGCTCGCCGGCATCAGGGCGCGGGCCGGGGACATCCCGGTGACGTACACCGAGGGCCCCGCGGGGGCGGCCGAAGCGGCGCGTGCGGCGGATGTGGCTGTCGTCGTCGCGGGCGACTACACCAGCGAGGGCTCGGACCGCACCACGCTCGCCCTGCCGGACGGCCAGGACGAGCTGATCGCGGCGGTCGTCGCGGCCAACCCCCGTACGGTCGTCGTCCTGAACACATCGGGCGCGGTCCTCATGCCCTGGCTCGACGGCGCCGGAGCCGTCCTCGCCAACTGGTACGGCGGACAGGAACAGGGCAGTGCCCTGGCCGCGATGCTCTTCGGCGACGCCGAGCCGGGCGGCCGGCTGCCCGAGACCTTCCCGGCATCCGAGCAGCAGGGCCCGGCGAAGACGACCGCGCAGTACCCGGGCGACGGGACGCAGGTCTACTACGACGAGGGGCTCGCGGTGGGCTACCGCTGGTATCAGAGCTCCGGCGAGCAGCCGCTGTTCCCCTTCGGCCACGGCCTCTCGTACACCACGTTCCGGCTGTCGGACCTGCGCCTCGGCCGGTACGGGGACGGCTACCGCGCCACGGTCCGGATCCGCAACACCGGTCACCGCACCGGCAGCGAGGTGGTCCAGCTGTATCTGACGGCGCCCGCGGCGGCCGGTGAACCGGCCCGGCAGCTCAAGGCGTTCCAGAAGGTCACCCTGGAGCCGGGCGAGCGCAGGACGGTCCATCTCGACCTGGACCGTGAGGCGTTCGCGGTGTGGCTGACGGCCGGGACCGGGTGGACGGTGGTGCCGGGGACCTACACGGTGTCGGTCGGCCGGTCGTCGGCGGACCTGCCGCTGGAGAGGAAGGTCCGGGTCGGCTGAGGCCCCCTCCGGCGCGCACGCCCTTGCCCATACTCTGGTGCCCGCCGGACCCTGCTGGGGCCCGGCGGACAGCAGAACGGCGAGCGACGGAACGGGGCGTGCGGTGACGACGGGGGACGTGAACGGCGGGGAGCTGGTCGGCAGGGTGCTCGGGGGGCGGTACCGGGTCACCGCGCCGATCGGGCGCGGTGGCATGGGGGTGGTCGCACGGGCGGTGGACCAGCTGCTCAGCCGGGAGGTCGCGGTCAAGATCCTGCGCGCCTACACCGACGCGTCCGGGGCCGAACTGGCCGATCTGCGGGCCCGGATGCACCGGGAGGCGCAGGCCGCGGCCCGCATCCGGCACCCCGGAGTGGTCACCGTGCACGACGTGACCGAGGAGCAGGGGCTGCCGGTCATCGTGATGGAGCTGGTCGACGGGCCCTCGCTGGACGACGTACTGACGGAGCGCGGCACCCTCGCACCGCGGGAGGCCGCGGAGATCGGTGCCCGTCTGACGGACGCGCTCGACGCGGCCCACCGGGTGGGCGTCCTGCACCGGGACGTCAAGCCGGGCAATGTCCTCCTGGAGCGCGGCGGCCGGGTGGTGCTCACCGACTTCGGCATCGCCAGCATGGAGACGGCGGGCGACGGCGCCCTGGACAAGCTGACGCGCAGCGGCGAACTGGTCGGCTCCCTCGACTATCTGCCGCCGGAGCGCGCCCAGGGCATGGACCCCGGCCCGGCGTCGGACATCTGGGCGCTGGGGATGACGCTGTACGCGGCGGTGGAGGGCGCGGCGCCGTTCCGCCGTACGTCGGCGTGGTCGACGCTGGCCGCGATCGTCACGGAACCGCTGCCGGAACCGCGGCGGGCCGGGCCGCTCGCCCCGGTGCTCCGGGCGCTGATGGCGAAGGAACCGGCGGACCGGCCCACGGCGGACCAGGCCCGCCGGATACTGGAGTCGGTCGCGGCGGGCCAACCACATCCGGCCCCGCCGCCCGTGGGTTCCGGTCCGGCGCCCGGCGGTGACACTCCGGCGCCGTACCAGCAGCAGTACGAGCAGCAGGAGCAGCAGCACGCCCGGCAGCAGGACTCGTACGCACATGACCAGCCTCCGTACGGGAACGCGCAAGCGCCGTACGGGAGTTACGGTCCGGCGTCCGGTCCGGCCCCCGGCTCGGCGTCCGGCCCGCCCGACCAGCCGTTCCCACACCCGTTCCCGCAGCCGGGCCCCCGTACGGCCGAGGCGTCCCGGACCGGCGGCCACCGCACCGCGGCCGTACGCACCCGGCGCCGTGGCCGTACCGTCGCCGCCGCGGTGGCCGCCGTGGTGATCGCCGGAGGCGGTGCCACGTACGCCGTCATGACGCACCAGGGCGGCAGCGGCGGGGAGACGCGGGCGGCGGGCTCGGCGGCGCCCGGCTCGGCCGGCAGCCTGCCCAGCGCGGACGGGATGGCCAACGGCACGACGATGCCCGGCGCTTCGGCCTCCGCGCGCTCCCACGGGAAGCGGAAGCCGTCACAGACCCCCGTACGGCGGACCGGCCGGTCACCGGGGGCCGGCGGCGCGGAAAGCTCCCCTGCGGGACCCACCGCGAAGCCCGGCGGCGCGGGCGGCGGGGGAAGCGCCGGAACACCGCCGGGCACCCCGGCGCCTCCCGCCACGAAACCGTCCTCGGTGTCGAAGAGCTGCGGCGGCTGGAACCACCAGGACCCGAACCCCGGCTCGTACGCCGCCATGGCGGGCAGCTACCACCTGGAGACCGGGCCGTACCAGTCGTGCCCGGCCGTGGCGCTGGCCAAGTCGGGTGTGAAGGTCTGGTTCCACTGCTACGTCACCAACGCGTACGGCAACCGGTGGACCTACGTCCGGATCGCCGGTACGAACACATCGGGCTGGATGTCCAACGACAACTTCACCCGGCAGAGCGGCCCTTCGACGCGCTGCTGACCCGGACACCCGGACACCCGGGAGCCCGGACATCCGGACCGCCGTCCGCCCGTCTCAGGGCCGCGCGGGCGCTGCTCCCGGCTGAGCGGGCTGGAGGATGGAGAGCGGGGCGCTGGTGGGCGGGACGAGGTACTTGGCCAGATAGGCGGGCCTGCCGCCGAGCTGCGCGGTCTGCGTGATGATGAGCAGCGGATCGCCGGGACGCAGCCCGAGGAGCTTGCCGCGGGTGGCTCCGGCGACGCCGGCGGTGATCGTGCACTCGCCGGGGCCGAAGACCGGGCCGAGCATGCCGATCATGGCGCCGAGCAGGGTGCGCGGACTGTCGTGCAGCTCCTGCACCCGGTCGGCCACCACGGGGGACAGCGCGCGCAGCTCGGAACCGCACGCGATGTGCTCCTGGACGAGGGCCAGTTGCTCCCCCTCCCGGGACAGCCGGGTCTCGCAGAACCAGGCGTTACTGCCCTCTTCGAGACCAAGTCCCTGTAGTACGAAGTCGGTTGTGCGCTGGAGGTTCATCTCCAGACGCTCGGCGCGCACGGGCCGGCCGGGCGTGGCCAGCGTGTCCTCGAAGGGCTGCAGCTGTTCGAGGCCCTGGCGCGGAAGGGTCTGGCTGACGAACCGTCCGACCCCGCGACGGGTGCGGATGAGGCCGTCCTCCTCCAGGAGCATGAGCGCCTCGCGGACCACCGTACGGCTCACTCCCAGCCGGGCACCGAGGTCGGCCTCCTTGGGCAGGGCGGAGCCCAGCGGGAAGACCTGGTCCCGGATGCCGTGGGCGAGGCGTGAGTAGACCGCCACCCGTAGCGGCTGGCCGACGGAGACGGTCATGGGTTCGGCCAGAAACCCGTCAACGCTGGGGACGGTGGGGACAGCCACGGCACACCTCGCTCGCTACTGGTGGTCCGGTCCATCTAACCAGAGGACCATCGGGGCTAGACGCATGTCGGACCGAGAGGTATAACATCTCACATCAGCCAAGAGTGTGACTCACTGTAACGATGAGGTTCCTTGTGAACACAGGCAGTCCGGGCAGCAGCTCAGGAATCAGAGACCCAAAGCCGCTGGAACAGGGCGAAACGACGCTTCTGCACGGCAAGAAGGCTGCTGTCCTGGTGGCGACGCTGTTGCTGAGCGTCATCGCCTTCCAGCTGAACGCCAGCATGATCACCCCCGCGCTCCCCGAAATGGCGCGCCGCCTCCATGGCAGCGTGGACGGGATAGCCCAGGTCTCCTCGCTGTTCTTCCTGGCCGGAGCGATCACGGGCGTCGTCCTGAGCCGCGTCAGCGACTTCTGGGGGCGCCGCCGGGTCCTCATCGCGGTGCTGACCGTGACCGCCGTCGGCACAGTCCTCTGCCTGGCCGCCCCGAACCTCCCGGTCCTGCTCACCGGCCGCGTACTGCAGGGCGCCTCCAGCGCCGCCTTCCAGATCTCGTACGTCGTCCTCAACGAACGCCTCAGCAAGAAGCTCTTCGCCACCGCGCTCGGCGTGATCACCGCGATCAACGGCGGGGTCGGCGGAGTGGACGGCCTGCTGGGCGGCCGGCTCTCGGACGCCTACGGCTACCGGTCGATCTTCGCCGTCATCCTGGTGATCGGCGTCGCCGCCACGGTCTGTGTGGCGTTCGTCCTGCCCGGGGACGGGGAGCCGGAGCGGGGCCGGATGGACTGGTGGGGCGCCGCCACCCTGTCGGTCGCGCTGTACTGCGTCACGTACCTCGTCTCGCACGGCTTCGCCGACGGCTGGCACAGCGCGAGCACCCTCGGCTATCTCGCGGGCACCCTTGTCTCGGCCATCGCCTTCGGCATGGTGGAGCGCCGCAAGGCGGTCCCGCTGATCGCCCTGAAGCACCTCAAGTCCCGGCAGGTCTGGCCGGTCATCGCGACGACCGTGATCTCGCTGTCCGGGATCTTCGCGGTCATCAACTTCACGGTGGTCGTGATCAGTCAGAACCCGAAGACCGGCTTCGGTATGACGGCCACCGAGTCGTCACTCCTCTATCTGACGCCCGCCGCGCTGATCGGCCTGGCAGCCGCCCCGATGGCCGGCTGGCTCGCCGACCGCCGGGGCTGGCTCCTCACCCTCCGGTCCGGGCTCGTCCTGAGCATCGCGGCCCTGTGTGTCATCGCCGTCTATCCGCTGGAGAAGTGGACCGTCTTCGCGGCGGTCGCCTTCCTCGGCATCACGTACAACGGTCTCGTCCTGACCACCGTGAACGGCCTGGGCGTCCTGAACTCGCCCAAGGAGGCGCCCGCCGCGCTGCCCGGACTCAACAGCGCCGCCTTCGGGATCGGCGCGAGCACCGGCATCGGCATCGTCGCCCCGTACGCGGCCCGCGCCACCCACACCGGCTACAGCACCGCCCTGTGGATATCCGTGGGGATCAGCGTCCTGGCTCTGGTGGCCAGCCTCTTCATCACCCGCCGTACGGACTGACGGCCCGCACCGCGCCCTACGTACAGCCCGCACCGAATCCGCGCCGAACGCCTTCCCCTTCCCCCGCCCCTCCCGGGCACCGACGTGCCCCGACCCCAAGGAGCCTCCACCATGGCAGCCCAGCCGCTCTACTTCGACTGCGACACCGGCATCGACGACTCGATGGCGCTCGCCTACCTGCTGGCATCGCCCGAGATAGAGATAGTCGGCATCGGTACCGTCAGCGGCAACGTCGACTCCACCCAGGCGGCCCGCAACACCCTGGCGCTCACCCAGCTCGCCGGGCGCGCCACCATCCCGGTCGCCGTCGGTGCGGCAGACCCCCAGGCCGGTACGTACGCGGGCTCCGTGCCGCACATCCACGGCCACAACGGCATCGGTGACATCACGGTGCCCGACTCGGCGCAGGCGGCCGTCGCCCAGGACGCCGCCGACATGATCATCGAGCTCGCCCGCGCCCACCGGGGCACCCTGCGGCTGCTCACCACCGGCCCGCTCACCAACGTCGCCGAAGCGCTCCGCCGTGAGCCCGAACTCCCGTCGCTGGTCCAGGACATCACCATCATGGGCGGCGCGGCCCACCAGAGCGGGAATGTCTCGCCTGTCGCCGAGGCGAACATCCACAACGACCCCGAGGCCGCCGCCGAGGTCCTCGCCGCGCCCTGGGACATCACGCTCGTCCCGCTCGACGTCACCCTCGCCCACACCCTTGAGGAATCGGACCGCCAGGCCCTCCTCGACTCGGGCCGCCCGCTGCCCGTCGCCCTCGGCGAGATGATGGACCTCTACTAC
The DNA here is from genome assembly GCF_042751845.1 of Streptomyces sp. NPDC059398. Classification (NCBI taxonomy): domain Bacteria; kingdom Bacillati; phylum Actinomycetota; class Actinomycetes; order Kitasatosporales; family Streptomycetaceae; genus Streptomyces; species Streptomyces sp. NPDC059398. The sequence continues at coordinate 36,630 of NZ_JBHYWP010000016.1, forward strand.
GGCTTCTACCTGGAGACGTTCGGCCGCCGCTGCTGCGCGGTGCACGACCCGCTGGCGGCGGCCATCGCGGTCGGCGGTGTGGTGCCCACGCTCGCGCCCGTGGTCGACGTCGTGGTGGACGCCACCCAGGGGCCGGGGCGCGGCCAGACCATCTGCGACCTGCGCGGTCAGTTCCTCAACTACCCTGCGCAGGAGGGTGCCCACTGCCGCGTCGTACTGGAGGCGGGCCCGGACTCCGCCGCCCATCTCGTCCAGCGGCTGCTGACCCTCTGAGCCCCTGAAGTCCCCGGACTCCCGGCGGAGGGACCGGAGTCCGCCGCGCGTGCTCCGGAGGAACTGCCGATGACACCGGAACGTACCGCCGACGTCCGGCCCACGATCGACCGTGGGCTGGTCAGGCGTCCGATCGACACGCAGTTCCCGCAGTGGTCGGAGTCGCCGCTGCGGCTGCTCGACCCGGCCGGTTCGGACCATGTGATCCATCGCCTGGGCGACGCACTCTCCGTCCGGTTGCCCCGGCACGCCGGGGCTGTGGGAGAGGCCCGGAAGGAATCCGTGTGGCTGCCCCTGCTCGCTCCGCACCTGCCGCCGGCCGTTCCGGTGCCGGTGGCGGTGGGGGCGCCGGACTTCGGCGGCCTCGGCGTCGGCGACCCGGCCTGCGACCTGACCATCGCGTACACGCTGACGTCACCGGCCGTCCGGGCCGCCTTCCGTACGGCACTCGGCACCGACGACGCCACGTGGACCCGTGGCCGGGGCTGGGCCCTGGCCACCGGCCTGAACGCGTACACCCACTTCGGCGCGGTCAGCCCCCGGGTCGCGGCCCGGACCACCCGTCAGATCACCCAGGCCCTCATCGGACAGAGCCGGAGCGCAGCCGTCCACTCCGGTCATCCCGGCTGCCGGTGGGAGAGCCGGACGCAGCTCAGTAGTGCCACCGGTTGGCGGAGCTCTGGTAGCCACAGGTGATCTTGCGCCCTGCCGCATCCGTGGTCGTCGCGCCCACGTCCGCGTTCCGGCAGAACTGGCCGGCGCGGTAGCAGTTGCCCGCGTTGGACCGGATGCTGCACACCTGGGTCTTGGTGGAGCCGCCGCCCGCCGACGTACTCCCACCCGAGCCGGAGCCCGTACCGCCCGATGAGGACGAACCGCCGCCGCTGGACTTACCGCCGGATGCGGCGTGCGGCGGGTGCGCGCATGACTCACCCGACTCCACGACCTTGAACGTGAGCTTTGTGGCGGTGCTGTACGAACCGGCCGACGGCGTCTGCGCGCACACCTTCCAGTTGGCGGGGTGCACCACCGTGCGCCTCAACTCGCTCGCGTCCGTGTACGAGACGGACGCGACGTGGTGCCCGTGGGCGTCCGCCACGGCCTTCTGGAGGTTCCAGTCGGTGTGGTCGCTCACGACCGCCCGGACGACCGGCTTCTTCGGGGGCGTTGTGGGCGAGGGACTGGCGGGCGTGGGCGTCGTGGGCTGGGGTGTGGGGGAAGCGGTGTGCGGGGAGGCGGATATGTTCGCCGGACTCGAAGGGGCCGCCGCCGACGTGTCGTTCTGCCCGCCGCCCGAGCAGGCGGCCACTGCCATGGAGAGGACCACCGCCCCGGCCATCAGCCGACCGGCGATCCGGAGTCTCCTTCTCGCGCTCTTCCCCTTGCGCTGAGCGCCGTTGGACCCACGCTGCTCCGGTGCATTCCTGAGAGACATGCAACCCCCCCCGTTCTCGTTCTGCTGTGCCGCCCCTGAAGGGCGGAGTAGAGGAGATCTTAAGGATGTTGTGCGCTTCTTGTGAAGCTCCCGCATTCAACAAGCGGCACCGCCCCTGCTGCGGTGGTGGCGCCGGGCTTGACAGTTCCGGGCGACTCGCAAAATACTAACAACGTTAGGAGTTCTAACGCTGTTAGGGGTTCGGGTGGGAAAGCGGGAAGAGGTACGCAGGCGGACGTTCGCCGAGATTCTGGAGGCCGCGGGCCGGATGGCCGAGGCGGAGGGCTGGCAGGCCGTGACGATCCGGCGGATCGCCACCGAGATCGGCTACAGCGCGCCGGTGATCTACCAGCACTTCCCGAGCAAAGAGGCCGTACTGCGACAGCTGTTGGAGCAGGGCAACGCCGATCTGCTGGAGCGGATGCGGACCGCGGTCGCCAGTGAACCAGCTTCACGGGGGCCGCACTTGGCGGCAGTCGCCTATCTGGAGTTCGCCAGGTCGCGACCAGGGCTCTACCAGCTGATGTCGGGTGGCGCCGGCGCGGAGGTCGACGCCTCCGCCCGCCGCGCGGCCGCTTCCGAAGTGCTCGCGTTCACACGGGAGATCATCCATGTGTGGGCGGCCGACGCAGGGGCCGAGCCGGGCGCCATCGAGGACGCCTGCGATCTGCTCTGGGGCTCACTGCACGGTCTCGCCGGTATCGGCGCGATCGAGGATGTCGGCTTCGACCGTGCCCTGCACCTGGCCGGTCAGGCGGTGTCGGCCCTGCTCGGCTACTGGTCCGGCCCGTCGCACACCCCACGAGAACGCCACCCGCCCGACACCGTCGGAGCGCCGGGTGAGTAGCCGTCAGGAGAGAGGCAGGAGAGGGAAATGATCTACCACCACAACCGTTTCGCCTTCAAGAAGAACGTCGGCGCCGAGCAGCGCGAGGAGGCCCTTGCCGCCCTGCGGAACCAGGGCGAGTCGATCGACGCGGTCGTGCGGTATGTCGTCGGCCGGGACGTCGGCGGCGAGTTCGAGTACGGCGCCGTCTTCGTCCTCAACGATCTCGACGGGTACTGGGAGTACCTGATGGCGCCCTCGCACGCCCGCACCGACCGGATCGGCCTGCCGCTGCTCGACAGCTTCGTCTCCTACGACACCACCGACAGCGACGACCCCGGCATCGCCGAGAAGATCGCCGGGCTCCACGCGCGCCGCTACGCGGGCGACCCGGACCTCACTCAACTGGTGGCCGATCTGCCCTCCTACAGCGGCAGCAGCGCCCCGGCGGGCTCCCCGCCCGGCCCGTGACGCCGGAGTTCGTACCGGGTATCCCGCACCAGCTGTCCCGTAGCCGGTGTTCCGTACCCGGTATCCCGTATCCGGTGTTCCGTATCCGGGCGGGCCGGGGCGTCGGCGTGCGGGGCAGCCCCCTCAGGGCGCTCCCGCGCCCTCTTCCCGCGGCGACGGCAGCAGCAGATCCCGCGCCGGATGTCTGTCGCCCTGCACGCTCCCCTGGACGCCGAGGTCGACCCGGGCGGCTTCGTGGAACTCGTTGATCCGCCGGAACGCGACCCGGTGGCGCTCCCGCCAGTCCTCCACCGTTCCGGTGATCTTCTCCTCGGCCTGCCAGTCGATCTCGATGGCCGCCTTGTTCAGCTGGTGCGCCGCCTCGACGACGTCATCGCCGCCGAGCAGCATGATCCGCTCGAAGGCCCGGCCGCGTGCGCGCGTGGCCTCGGCGTGCTCCGCGCACATCTCGGGTACGGGCTTCTCGCTCGGGCGCAGCCCGGACCGGTGCTCGAAGAGCTGTACGGCGAGGAAGACGGCGGCCCGCGCGCTGTCGACGTAACCCTCGTAGGCGCTGAGCTTCCGGTCGTCCCACCGGGTGAGCAGCTGATAGCGGGTCCGCGTGCGCTCCATTACATAGGTGGTGACATGGGTCGTCAGCGCCCCGAGCAGTACCGCGGCGATCGTTACCAGCTGTTCTCCGGTGCCCAACTCTCGTCCCCCGTCCGTGCAGTTGACCGGATGACCCGGCCCACGGAGGAGATCTTAGGGCGGACGCGGCGTACACGGCGGGCGTGCCGGAATCCGGCTGCCCCCGGCGTGGTGCTCTCAGTCGGTGATCGAGGCGCGGAAGCGGTAACGGTCGCCGCGGTAGATGGCCACCGTGAGTTCCAGCGGGCGGGCCTCCTGGTTGAAGGCGAGTTGGGTCGCGACGAGTACGGGAGTGGTGTCCGTGATGTCGAGCAGCTCGCTCTCCTCGGCATCGGGCTGCCGGGCTTCGACCGAGTAGTCGGCGACGTGGGGCACCTGGGGCGGGTCGGCCTGCCGCAGGGTGGCGTAGAGCGAGGCGTGCCCGAAGTCGGTGTCCGCCAGTTCCGGGCAGAGCGCGAGTGGCAGCCGGTTGTGCTCGACGACCACCACGAGCTCGTCCAGGAAGCGGAGCCTGCGCATGCTGAACAGCGGGGCGCCGGGCGCGATGCGCAGCTCCTCCGCCTCGGCGATGGTGGCCGCTCGCGCCTCGGCGGCCAGCACCCGGGTGCGTACCGCGAGGCCGTGCCGCAGGGCGTAGTCGGCGAAGCCCTGTACGGTGCGGCCCGCGCTGGGGCGGGACAGGGCGGGATGGTCGGCGGATCGGTCCTCCTGGAGGAACCAGCCCCGGGCCGGCGCGGAGGCGATCAGCCCCTCTTCGGCCAGGCGGTTGAGCGCGGAACGCAGGGTGACGCGCGAGACCTGGTAGCGCTCGGCGAGGACGCGTTCCGAGGGCAGCCGGTCCCCTGGGCGCATGTCGCCCCCCGTGGCGTCCTCACGCAGGCGCCGGGCCACGAGGGAGTAGAGGGGCAGGGTCTCACCGCGCGCGCCGACGGGACCGGGATCCGGGTAGCTGGGCATACCAGAATAATACCAGATGGCCCTTTGACCGAACCAGTCCGTACCAGTAATCTTCAGGCAGCAGGGCGAATGGCCTTGTGACCGTTGATGAAAAATGCGGACCTGCCCGGACCGTTGGGTCTGCTGGTATGAGACCAGAAAGCCGATGCTGCGGACGGAATCACCGCGGTGCGCGGCGCGCGTTCCCCGGTGCTCGTTTCCCGGTGCTGGAAGCGGCCGCGCACCGAACCCGGGAGACGGCCCGGCCCCCACGTTCCAAGGAGTACGCGTGACGACCGCCCCCGAGACCAGCGACCTTCCCGCGGCGCCCGCGGGCGCCGCCCATACGTACCGCGAGATCCGGCAACAGCCGCGCGTATGGCGTGAGATGCTCCACCACCTGCATGAGCAGGGGCCGGCGCTCGACGCCTTCCTGGCGCCCCTGCTCGCGGAACCCGCCCTGCGCATCGTCCTCACCGGCGCCGGCACGTCCGCCTACGCGGGAGGGGTGGCCCGCTCCGCGCTGGCCGCGGCGACCGGCCGCACCGTCGAGGCCGTGGCCACCACCGACATCGTCGCCGACCCCGCCGGGTGTTTCGAGGAGCGGGAGCGCCCCACCCTGCTGGTGTCCTTCGCGCGTTCCGGCAACAGCCCCGAGAGCACCGCGGCGACGGAGCTGGCCGACCAGTTGCTCGACCGGTGCTCCCACCTCGTCATCACCTGCAACGCGGACGGATCCCTGGCGGCCGGACACCGGGCCCGCCCCGGCTCCCTCGTCCTCCTGACCCCCGGGGCGGCGGAGGACCAGGGCTTCGCGATGACCTCCAGCCTGACCTGCATGCTGCTGGGGGTGCTGGGCGCGCTGGCGGGCCGGCACATCCGCGGACTCGACACCGCCCCGGACGCGGCGGCAGCCGTGCTGTCCGACGCGTGGGAGCGCCGGGTCACCGACCTCACCGGGCGCGGCCTGGAGCGCTTCGTCTACCTGGGCAGCGGCCCGCTGAAGGCACTCGCCGGTGAATCCGCCCTCAAGCTCCTCGAACTGACCGGGGGATCGGTCAGCGCACTGGCCGACTCGTCCCTCGGCTTCCGCCACGGCCCCAAGGCGTTCCTCACCCCGCGCACCGGAGTGGTCGTCTACATCTCCAACGACCCCCACACCCGGCTCTACGACCTGGACATCTTCCGGGAACTGAGCGCGGCCCTCCCCGCAGGACAGGCCGTCGCGATCGCGGGCCGCCCCGAGGGGCTCCCGCCCGGGAGCACCTGGCTGGTGCCGGGAGCGGCGGACGCCGCCGACGCCGCCCTCGCGCTGCCCGCCGTGGTCTGTGCCCAGCTGATCGCGCTGCACGCCTCGCTGGCACACGGGGTGACACCCGACAACCCGTTCCCGGACGGCGAGGTCAACCGGGTCGTGCAGGGCGTCACCATCCATCCCCTGCCCCGGCGATAGGACCTCGCACCGAACGCTCCACCGGAAGGGAGATGGCCCGTGTACCTGGGAGTCGACGGAGGGGGCACGAAGACCGCCTTCTGCCTCCTCGATCCGGCCGGGACCGTACGGGGGCAGGCCGGCGGCCCGCCCCTGTCGCCCGCGCTCGGACCGGGAGGGACGCGGACGGCCGCGCGCGTGCTGCGTGAGGGCGTCGCCGAGGTCTGCCGCCAGGCCGGTACGGACACCGCGCGACTGCGGTACGCCTTCCTGGGACTGCCCGGACACGGGGAGTCCGCCGCGCTCACCGCCGCCCTCGACGCGCTCCCGGCCCAGGTGCTGGGGAGCGTCCGCCACGCTGTGGGAAACGACATGGTGTGCGGCTGGGCCGGATCGCTCGGGCTCGCGGACGGCATCAACGTGATCAGCGGGACCGGCTCCATGGCGTACGGCGAACTGCGCGGGGGGCGGGCCCGGACCGGCGGCTGGGGCGAGCTGTTCGGGGACGAGGGCTCGGGTCACTGGCTCGCGGTACGGGGGCTCAATCTCTTCACGCGGATGAGCGACGGCCGGATGCCCCCCGGCCCGCTGCACGGGCTGCTCCGCCGGCGCCTCACGCTCGACGACGACCTGGATCTGGTGGGCACCGTGCTGATGGCCGGCTGGGACCGGACAGCGGTCGCCTCGCTGAGCCGCTGCGTCACCGAGGCGGCCGGTGCGGGGGACACGGCCTGCACGGCGCTGCTCGCCGAAGCGGGCGGTGAGCTGGCCGCGCTCGCCAGGGCGGCGCGCGGGGCGCTCGGGGCGGATCCCGGGGAGCGGGTGCCGGTCTCCTGGTCGGGCGGGGTCCTCGCCGTTCCGCAGGTGCGCGAGGCGTTCACCGCCGCACTCGACGCCTCGCCCGAGCCGTTCGCACCGCGGCCACCTCGTACCACCCCGGTGATCGGCGCCGCGCTGATGGCGGCCCGTCTCGCGGCCGAGCCGCTGAGCGCGGAGACCGTGAACAGGCTCCCCGCACCGGCGGACCCGGGCGGGGACAGCCCCGGCTCGCCTTGAGACCACGCGCCGACCGCCTCACCGCCTCACCGCCCCACTGCCTCACTGCCTCACTGTGCCACCGCGCCGGTTCGCGCTCCGTCCGTCGCTCCCGTACGGAATGGACCGCGGAGCGCACCAGAAAGGAAGCCCCCATGTCCGACCGCATCAGCGACATGCGTTCCCTCGTCCTCATCGGTGCGGGCAGCGCCGTCTTCACCCGCGGCCTGCTCGCCGACCTCATCACCGCCGACGACCTCGGCCGCTGGGAGATCCGGCTGGTCGACGTGGATCCCGAGGCCCTGTCCGTGGCCACCCGTCTCGCGGAGCGGATGGTGGAGGCCCGTGGCGCGGAGGCGCGCATCAGCGTGCGCGCCTCCACCGACCGGCGGGCCGAACTCCCCGGCGCCGACTACGTCGTCACCTGTGTCGGTGTGGGCGGCCGTCCCGCCTGGCAGACGGACCACGAGATCTGCCAGCGGCACGGTGTCTTCCAGCCGGTCGGTGACTCCGTCATGCCGGGCGGGATCTCCCGGCTGCTGCGCACCACACCGGTGATGGTCGACATCGCGCGCGATGTCGTGGACCTCGCCCCGCAGGCGTACTTCTTCAACTACAGCAACCCGATGACGGCCAATGTGCAGGCCATGACGGACTACGCGGGGGCCGAGGTCGCCGGGCTCTGCCACGGCATGCACCACGTCCAGCGCGAACTGGCCGCCTTCGCCGGTCTGCCCTTCGACGAGACCTCGACGCTGTACGCCGGGATCAACCACCTCACCTTCATCTACGACTTCCGCCACCAGGGCCGGGACGCCTGGCCCGGGGTCCGCGCCCGGATGGAGCGGGAGCTGGCGGAGCCTCCGCAGCCGGGTGACATCGGCGCGATCTGGGAGAACGGCAAGGCGTGGCACAACCCCTTCTCCTGGGAGATCTTCCGCACCTACGGGGCCTACCCGGCGGCCAACGACCGGCACGTCCTGGAGTTCTTCCCCGAGCGCTGGGCGGGGGGCGACTACTACGGCAAGAAGCTGGGGGTCGACGCCTTCTCCGTACCGGAGATCCTTCAGTGGGGCGAGGAGCGCTACCAGTCGATGCGGGCGCAGGCGGAGGGCGGCACACCGCTCGACGCGTCCGCGTTCGACCGCTCCACCGGTGAGCAGGAGCAGCTTCTCGCGATCATCCGCTCGATCACCTTCGACCGCCGCGAGATGTTCTCGGTGAACGTACCCAACCGGGGCAGTGTCCCGGGTCTGCCGGACGCGGCGGCGCTGGAGATCCCCGCCGTGGCCACCGCACGGGGGCTGCGTCCCGTGCGGGTACCGGATCTGTCCGCGCCCCTGACGGCGATCCTCGCCCGGCGGCTGACACCCGTCGGTCTCGCGGTGGAGGCCGCGATGACGGGCGATCGGGACCTCGTGGTCGAGGCGGTCATCGCGGACGGCGCCGTCACCGACCGCGATGCGGCGGCCGCGCTCACCCATGAGCTGCTGGAGGCGCAGAGCCGCTTCCTGCCCCGCTTCTTCTGACCGTACCGGCCCTGCGAACAGCTAGGAGACACAGTGAAGATCGCCCGCGTACGCCATGAGGGACGGGTCCTGGCCGCCCGTGTGGACGACGGGACGGTGTACCCCGTCGTGCCGGAGGAGGCCCGGCACATGGCCGACGCCGTACGGGACCTGATTGCGGACGGCACGGCACGGGAGCGGCTCGGCGCCGATGTGCCGGGCGTACCCCTCGCGGAGGTCGAGCTGCTGAGCCCGCTCGCCGCTCCGCAGAAGATCGTCTGCATCGGTCTGAACTACGCCGACCACATCCGCGAGACCGGCCTGAGGACGCCGGAGGTGCCGCTCGCCTTCGTCAAGACCGCCCACACCCTGACCGGACCCACCGCGCCGCTCCATGTGGCGCGCGGGACGACGGAGCAGCTGGACTGGGAGGCCGAACTCGCCGTCGTGATCGGGCGTACGGCCCGGAACGTCACGGCCGGGGAGGCGGCCGACCACGTCTTCGGCTACACGGTGGCCAACGACGTGTCCGCGAGGGACGCGCAGTTCTCGGACGGACAGTGGTTCCGGGGCAAGAACTTCGACGGGTTCTGCCCGCTCGGCCCGTGGATCGTCACGGCCGACGAGGTGCCGGACCCGCACGCTCTGGCGATCGGCGCGCGTGTCAACGGGGAGACCGTGCAGGACAGTTCGACGAAGGAGATGATCTTCGGGGTGGGCGAGACCCTCGCCTATCTGTCCCGGTACATGACGCTGTACCCGGGCGACGTGATCGCCACGGGGACGCCGCACGGTGTCGGTATGGGCCGCGATCCGCAGCTCTGGCTGCACGACGGGGACGTCGTGGAGACCGAGGTGGAGGGTATCGGCCTCCTGCGCAACCAGGTCCGGCTCACCGGCTGACCACACCGCCCGCACTGCCCCTTCCCCGGGGCCTCCTGCCCGCCCCTCCCTGGGCCCTCCTGCCCGCCCCTCCTGCCTGCCCCGCCCCTCTCTCCGGCCTCCCCCGTCCCCCTCCGGGGGAGTCCCGTACTTCTGAAGGAGCCGCCATGAACATCGCCGACGATCCCGACCGCGCACCAGCACGCTCCCACCTCTACGCCATGGGGCTGAGCGACGAGGACATGAGGCGGCCCACCGTGGGCATCGCCTCGACGTGGACGGGCACGATGCCCTGCAACCTGACCCACCGGGACCTGGCACGGCATGTCGCCGCCGGGGTGCGCCGCGCGGGCGGGACGCCCATGGAGTTCAACACCGTCGCCGTCTCCGACAACCTGACGATGGGAACACCGGGCATGCGGGCCTCCCTGGTGAGCCGTGAGGTCATCGCCGACTCCATCGAACTCATGGGAAGAGCCCACCAGTTCGATGCCCTGGTGTGCATCGTCGGCTGCGACAAGACGGTGCCGGCCGCCATGATGGCGATGGCGCGCCTCGACATCCCCTCCGTGCTCCTCTACAGCGGCAGCATGATGCCCGGCAGCTGGCGCGGGCGCGAGGTGACGATCCAGGACATGTGGGAGGCGCTCGGAGAACGCGCGGTCGGCACGGTGAGCCAGGAGGACGTGGACGACCTCGCCCGGCACGCCTGCCCCGGGGCGGGCACCTGTGCGGCCCAGTACACGGCCAACACGATGGGCACGGTCGCGGACTTCCTGGGCCTCGCCCCCTTCGGCGTCGGGGACATCCCCGCCACGGCGGAGGAGAAGCTCCCCGCCGCCGAGCGGGTGGGCGAGATCGCCCTCGCTGTCCTCGCCCGCGACCTGCGGCCCTCCGCGATCCTGACGGCGGACGCCCTGCACAACGCGATCGTCTCGGTCGCGGCGATGGGCGGCTCGACCAACGCCGTACTGCATCTGCTGGCCATCGCCCGCGAGGCCGGCCTCGACCTGGCCATCGACGACATCGGGGCGCTCTGCCGTGAAGTGCCGATCATCACGGCCCTGAAGCCCGCGGGCCCGTACACCGCGGCCGATCTGTGGCGGGCCGGGGGAACGTCCCTGGTGGCGGCGCGGCTGCGGGAAGCGGGGCTCCTGCGCGACACGGTCTCGCTGGTGGACGGGCGTTCCCTCGCGGACGTGGCGGCCACAGCCACCGCCACCGAGGGCCAGGAGGTGGTGACCGACATCGCGCACCCGGTCAAGCCCGCGGGCGCGCTGGCGATCCTGCGTGGTTCGTTCGCGCCGGACGGCTGTGTCCTCAAGCTGGGGGGCCGCCCTGACTTCGTACGCCAGGGGCCGGCCCGCGTCTTCGACTCGGAGGAGGAATGCTTCGCGGCCATCCAGGACGGTGCGATCGCGGAGGGCGACGTGGTGATCGTCCGGTACGAGGGCCCGGCCGGAGGCCCCGGTATGCGCGAGATGCTCTCGATCACCGGGGCGCTGGTCGGGCAGGGGCTCGGTGAGTCGGTCACGCTCGTCACCGACGGGAGGTTCAGCGGTGTGTCGCACGGTCTCGTGATCGGACACGTCGCCCCGGAGGCGTGGCACGGGGGACCCATCGCGCTCGTGGAGGACGGTGACACCGTCACCGTGGACACCGCACGCAACGCGCTCGACCTCGATGTGGCGCCCGACCGGCTCGCCCAGCGGCGGTCCGCCTGGAGCAGGCCCGACCGCGACGTGGAGCGCGGCGTCTTCAGCAAGTACGTCGCGGTGGTCGGTTCGGCGTCGGACGGCGCGGTCACCGTGTGAGGCCGTGGACCCATGGGTGAGGCCCCCGCCGTCGGCGGGGGCCTCACGTCGTACCGGGTCCGGTTCCTACTGCTCGCGCAGTCCCCAGGGCGCGCCGTACGCCTCCAGCAGGTCCAGGAAGGGTTCGGGCGGCAGGGCCTCGGGGCCGAGGACGCCGCTTCCCTTCCACCGCCCGTCCGCCAGCAGTTCCAGCGCGACCACGGGGTTGAGCGCGGTCTGCCAGACGACGGCCTGGGAGCCGTACTCCCGCATCGACCACTCGTTGTCGACCACGTGGTAGAGGTACACCTCGTGCGGGGCGCCGTCCCGGACACCCTTCACCCAGGTCCCCGCGCAGGTCTTGCCGCGCATCCGGTCGCCGAGCTCCGCCGGGTCCGGGAGGCAGGCGGCGACGACGTCCCGGGGGGATACCTCCACGTCTCCCACGCGTACCTTCCCGGTGCTGTCCAGGCCGAGCTTGTGCAGCGTGCGCAGGACGTCGATGAACTCCTGGCCGAGGCCGTACTTGAAGGTGACCCGGGGAGCGTCCACCCAGCGGGGGATCAGCAGGACCTCCTCGTGCTCCACGTTGACGCACTCGATCGGGCCGATGCCCTCGGGGAAGTCGAAGACCTCGGGCTCCGAGAACGGCTCGGTGGTGAACCAGCCCCGTTCCTTCTCCCAGACGACAGGAGGATTCAGGCACTCCTCGATGGTCGTCCAGATGGAGAACGACGGTGCGAAGTCGTATCCGTCGACGGTGAGGTCGGCACCGTCCCGTACGCCGATCTCCTCGATGGTGTCGAAGAGGTGATCGGCGGCGTACCGGGCGAAGACGTCGGAGAGACCCGGTTCGACGCCCATCCCCACGAGGGCGAGGCGGCCGGCCGCCTCCCACTCCCCGGCCATGGCGAACTGCTCGTCGCCGAGCATGACCCCGGTGCGGGCGTACGGCTGTTCCGGGTGCGGGCGGGACAGGGACATCGCCATGTCCAGGTAGTGCGCCCCGGCCGCGAGCGCCGCACGGAAGAGCGGCATGACGAAGCGGGGGTCCGTGGCGTTGAGCAGCACGTCGCAGCGGTGCTCGCGGAGCAGCGCGACGACGGCGGCCTCGTCGGACGCGTCGGTCCGCGCGGCGACGAAGCGGGCGTCACCGGTCGCCTCGCTCGCCCGGACCGCGCGGTCGAGTACGTAGTCGGCGACCACGCAGTGCTCGAAGAAGGAACGGCGGGCGGCGATACGGGCGGCGGCGGTGCCCACGCCTCCGGCGCCGACGATGAGTATGCGCATGGTGATCCTGGGCTCTTTCTGAAAGAGGAGGGGAGGGGGTCGGGGCCTGCCGGGGGCGGGCCGGGAGTTGAGGAGGTGCGGAGTTCAGGAGGTGCGGTGCACCGGCTTCTCACCGTCGCCGGTGACGCGGGTGAGCCGGCTGACGAGGGGAGCGGCAGCGACCGGCCCGTCCTCCCCGTGGTCCCGCAGGTGCCAGAGCCGGCCGCCCCGGCGCACCACGAGGTCCGTCCGGCCCGGGGCATGGGCGAGCGGGGTGGCGGCGATGGCGGTGACCTCGCCCGTTCCCGGCAGTACGAGACGCCGGTCCGTCGTGGGACGTCCCGGGTGCACGACGTCGACCACCGCTGCGTCCCGCCTCCACAGGTAGAGCCGCGGGACGCCCCCGGGCGCCACCGCGGTGCCCACCTCGCTCGCCGGGAGGGGATGGGCCCCGCCGGCCGGCCCGGCGTAGCGCCCGCCGTCCGGGCCCAGCAGAGCGACACCGGGCCGCGCGCCGCCCGGGAGTGGGACGAGCAGCACGGCCGACCACTGGCTCTCCGGGAGCTGTAGGGCGGTGAGCGGCGCTTCGGACCAGGCGAGGCGCGGGTAGGCGGTGGTGTCGGCGTGAAGCAGACGGGCGCCGCCACCCTCGCCGACGGCCCCTGTCCACGGGGTGCCGTCGGGGGTCTCCGCGGCCGTCACCGACCTGGCGGGGCCGACCGGGGGCGGCTCCTCGTCCGTGAACGCCGCCTCGGGGCTCCACCGGAGACGGCAGGGCGTACTCCCCGAGCGGGCGAGCACCTCCAGGTGGTGCGAACCGTGACGGCTCTGCACCACCTCGACGCTGTCGTAACGGCGCCCGGCGCCGAAGCGCAGGGCGCCGCTCCATTCGCCGGGAGGCGGGCCACCGGGCTCGGGCTCGGTGCCCTGCGGGTCGCTGTTGAACCACAGGACCCAGAGCCCGTCGGCTTCGTCGCAGAGGAGGAGTTCGAGATTGCCGCGTACCCCGTAACGCCCCTGCGCCAGCGCGATACCGCCGCGGCTCGCGGGCGGAGGCGCGGTGCGCAGGGCGGGGGACGGGACAGCAGCCATGGGGATACCTCGCAGCGGCCGATGAAGGGATGGCGCGTTTCAGGGCCGGCAACCGGCAGCGCCTCGGCGAAACCCTAGGCACTCCAGGAACGCGCGTCAATGAGCATGAATGAGCAAATACGCACGATGAGGTGACGCGTGAGCCCTCGCTTGCGCAAGGTGGGGGTTGCGAGTGGAGTGCGAACGGCGGCCCCGGTGACCGGGGCGGAGAGGAGTGCGGGGCCATGAGTCCACGGAGATCCCCGGAACACGGTCCGCGTACCGCGGACTCGGGGCACGTCCTCGTCGTCGGAGCGACGCGGGTCCTGCGGCCGGCCGTGCTGGCGCTGGCGGAGCGCGGTACGCACGTCACGGCCGTCGCGCGCTCCGCGACAGCGCTCGATTCCCTGGTCCGCGCGTGCGCGGGGGAAGTGCCGGGGGACGTGACGCCATTGGCGGCGGACGCCACGGGGCCCGGGTTCCCGGGCAGACTGCGCGACGCCGCGCGGCCCGCGTCCCCCGGAGAACCGCGGGACGCCACGCAGCCCGGCTTCTCCGGAGAACCACCGGACGCCGAAGCCCTTCCGGCGCTGACCGGGGCGCTGGTCTACTCCCCGGCGCTGCCGCCCGGGGCGGCGGCCTCCTGCCTGCGGGGGCTGCTCGGGGGGCCGTGCGTGCTGCTCCTGCCCAGCCGTTGGGCCGACCCCGCGGAGGCGGCCGTCTGGGGCCACGGTGGCGCTGCCGGACAGGGGAGCTGGACGCCCGCCCTTCTGCCGCCGGAGGCCCGCCCGGCCGAGTGGGTACGCCCGCTGGTGCTCGGGTGGCGGGCGGAAGAGGGCGGTACGCGCTGGCACACCCCGGAGGAGATCTCCGCCGCCGCACTGGAGCTTCTCGACGCTCCCGCTCCCGCGGCCGCCGTACTCGGCCGGGTGCGCCCTTGGGCGGGGCGTCCGGGCTGAGTACGGCGCCTGCTGTCACCCGGTCCGTACGCCGAGTGCGGCGTTCCGGTCGCCCGGTCCGCACTCCGGCTTCCGGCAGCCGTACGTACCGCAAGTAAGCTGACGGTTCGCGGTGGACGAGGATGCCTGCCGGCCATGTCGCGGACGGTGGGGCAACGCCTCTCACCGGGCCATCGACCGAGGGGAGAAGAGGCCGGGGATGCTGGGCGCCGAGCGAAGGAAGAGGCTGCTCCACGAAGTGCGGACGGAAGGCGTCGCGCACGTGGCCACGCTCGCCGAGCGCCTGGGGGTCAGCCCGTCGACCATCCGCAGGGATCTGTCCGCCCTGGAGGCCCAGGGGCTGCTGAACCGCACACACGGCGGGGCGATGGCGGAGTCCACCGCCACCGAGGAGCCGGACCGCCCGCAGCGCAGCGGATTCGCCCCCTGGGAGAAGCGCAAACTGGCGAGCGCCGCCATCCGGAACGTCCTGCCCGGCTCCACCGTCCTCATCACCGGCGGCACCACCACCGCGGCGATGGTCCCGCTGCTCGCGGGCGTCGAACGGCTGACCGTGGTCACCAACTCCCTGCATCTGGCCGGTGAACTGGCCCAGCACGAGGAGATCAGCACGGTGGTGCTCGGCGGTTATCTGCGCCACCGCGAGATGTCCCTGCTCGGTCATCTCACCCGGCAGGCGCTGGAGGAACTCCACATCGACGAGGCGTTCGTCGGTGCCTACGGGATCACCGGCACCGGGATCAGCGGGGCTCATGTCGACGAGGCGGAGACTGACCGCTGGCTGCTGTCCCGGGTGCAGCGGATCACGGCTCTGGTGGACGGGTCGAAGTTCGGCCGGAGCGGACCGGT
This sequence comes from Streptomyces sp. NPDC059398, assembly GCF_042751845.1. Classification (NCBI taxonomy): domain Bacteria; kingdom Bacillati; phylum Actinomycetota; class Actinomycetes; order Kitasatosporales; family Streptomycetaceae; genus Streptomyces; species Streptomyces sp. NPDC059398. Next base: position 51,999 of record NZ_JBHYWP010000016.1, read on the forward strand.
ACGGGTGGCACCGGCCGGCCGGCTCTTCCGGGTGATCACCGACGAGTCGGCCCCGGAGAACGACGTACAGGACCTGCGTGCCGCCGGGGTCGATGTCGTGCGGGCCTGACCCCGGAGCCCGGAGCCCGGAGCCCGGAGCCCGGCGGCCCGCCCGTCACGGCGTGGAAGGCCCGCGCCGTCCGCCCGTCACGGCGTGGAAGGGCCCACCAGGTCCGCCCCCTCGTCCCGCGGCCGCCGGTCCGGCGGAGCGGCGGCCGACCAGCTGACCCACACCTCGTCACGGGGGACCGCCCAGCCCTCGGCCAGTGAGTCCGCGGCCGCCTCCAGCGCGCTCCGTGTGAGGGTTTCCCCCCGGTCGGAGCCGTGCAGCACCGCGAGCGGCCACGCGGCGATCCGGTCCGCCCCGGTCGTGGTGACCACGGCGTCGCACAACATCGCCACGACCCCCGACGGCGGCAGGCGGAGGGCGGTGGCCACGGCCTCGCTCAGCGACCTCAACCGCTCGACGTCCCGCGCGTGTTCGGCTGCGCGGGGCGCGGTCACCTGTATCACCGGCATGGGTGGTCCTCCTGCGGACGACGACGAGGGGGCGCGGTCGCCGACCCGGTGACCGTGTTGTCGCAGGTGGAGGCGATCGTCCGGTTGAGGCTAAGCGGGCCTCCTGGGAGCGTCAAGGAAAAATGAGCAATAAAAATCAGACCCTGATTGATATTGACTGACCTTGGTTGCGCGGACTACAAAATCAGGCAGCGGAACCGTGTGTCGCCGAGGCTCTCCCCGACCGCGCCGCGCTCTCCACGCAGAGGCCCCGCCTCTCCCCGACCCTCCAAGGATGTGCGCATGGCTGTCGCCAGAAGAGCGGTGCTCGGCGTCGCCGCAGCCGGAGCCGGCGCGGTCGGCTTCGCCCGGCGCTCCGGTTTCACGCCCTCCAGCACGGGGGCGGGGGGACCCGACACCCTCACCTTCTCGCTCTGGGGGAGCGATGCGGAGACGGCGGCCTTCCGGGCGCTGGGCCGGGCCTTCGAGCGCCTCCACCACGGCGTCCGGGTGCAGATTCGCCTGGAGTCCTACGAGCAGATGTACACGAACATGGACGCACTGCTCGCCGGCGGCCGGGCCCCCGACCTGTTCCGGTGCGACTACGCCAACCTCGGTATGTACAGCGCGAGCGGACAACTCCTCGATCTCAGCCCCTACTTCGGCGCCCGGGACCGCGAGGCGTTCCTGCCCGCGCTGTGGGAAGCCGTGTGCCACGACGGCAGGCCCTACGCCGTCCCGCACCACACGGACACCACGGCCGTCCTCTACCGCAAGGACATGTTCCGTACGGCGGGCATCACTTCCGTCCCCGCGACGCCCGGCGAAGCCTGGTCCTGGGACGAGTTCACCGAGATATGCGCACGACTGCGCAAGAAGGTGCACGGGGTCTACCCCTTCGTCTACGGCTGGCAGCAGACCGGCGCCTTCCGCTGGCTGACCTGGCTGTGGGAAGCGGGAGGCCGCCTCCTCGACGACGACCTCTCGGCACCGGCCATCGAGTCCGCGGCCGGACTGCGCGCCCTGCGCTACACACAGGACTTCTTCCGGGAGGGCTTCGTCCCGCCCAACAGCTCGGTGAAGAGCGCCGCCTACCCCGACTCCCTCTTCACCGCGGGCACCGTGGCGATGAGCTTCGCCGGTGACTTCCTGCTGCCGACCATCGACCCGGCGCTCAAGAAGGAGCTGTACGGAGTCACCTTCCAACCGCACGGACGGCAGGCCGCCACCGACCTCGGTGGCAATGCGGTGGCCGCCACACGTCACACCGACAACCCCGAACTCGCTGCGGAATTCCTCAAGTTCCTGGTGGAGGAGGAGAACATGGCGCGCTTCTGCGAACAGGGCGTCATGCTTCCCAGCCGCCGCTCGCTGCTCAACCGCCGTCTCGACTACGCCGTACGGCCCGACCTGATGTCGGTCTACGCCGAGCAGGCCAAGGTGCTCACGCCGGGCATGACCGCGCAGATGGCCGTGCCCACGTTCGGCCGTATCAACACCGCGCTCCAGGACGAACTGGAAGCCGCCTTCGTCAACAGGCAGCCCGCCGACGTCACGCTCCACCACATCGCCGCATCCACCCGTACCGCGCTGGCCTCCGTCTAAGGCCCCCGTCCCGCACTCTGGAGCCGCCATGGCCACCACCGCCTCGCCGCCGCGCGCCGCACGCCCGACGGCCCCCGTGAGCGGACCCCCTTCCTCGCGTGCGAGGCGGGCTGCACGGTTCCGGGAGACACTCGCCGCCTACTGCACCCTCGGGCCGAACCTCGTCCTGGTCACGGTCTTCCTGCTGGTGCCCCTCGTCATGGCGCTGGTGCTGAGCTTCCAGTACAGCACCGGCCTGGCCGCGCCCACCTGGGCGGGGCTCGCCAACTACCGTCAGCTGGCGGGCGATCCCGTCTTCTGGCGGACCGTGCTCAACACCGGAGTCTTCTGTGTGGCCACCGTCCCGGTGGAGATGGCGATCGGGCTCGCCGTCGCGCTGCTCTTCAACAAGGTGATGCCGGCCCGTCCGCTCTGGCGCACCCTCGTCTACCTGCCCATGGTCATCTCCGGTGTGGCCACCGCGCTCATCGGCACCCTGATGTTCGACCAGAACATCGGGCTGCTCGACAAACTGCTCGCCTCCCTGGGGCTGCCGGCCGTCCCCTGGCAGACCAGCGGAACCGCCGCGATGGCCTCGGTGGTGCTGATCACCCTGTGGATGCGGGCCGGCTTCAACATGGTGATCTACCTCGCCGGACTCCAGGGCATCTCCCCCGAGATGTACGAGGCCGCCGAAGTGGAGGGCGCGGGCTTCTGGCAGCGGCTGCGCCACATCACCGTGCCCCTGCTCGGCCCCTCGACCTTCTTCCTGCTGATCATGAACGTCATCTACTCGTTCCAGGTGTTCGACACCGTCTATGTGATGACGCTCGGCGGCCCCGGCCACTCCACCGACGTGATGATCACGTACGCCTACCGGAACGGGTTCCAGGGCCGGCAGCAGGGGTACGCCGCGGCCATCGGCATCGTGCTGTACGTCATCGTCATGATCTTCACCGCTCTCCAGTGGCGCTTCAGCCGCAACAGGGACACGGTCGGCTGACCCCTCCGTCCCGTACCGCGCCGTTCCCCCGTCGCCACACCACGAAGGACGCCGATGTCCGTCACCCCGCCCCAGCAACTGCGCAGCACTCCCGTACGAGGACGCGACCGCACGCGCCCCCTGCGTGCGGCGGCCGCGGCCGTCATCGGTCTGGCCATGGCCCTTCCCCTGTTCTGGATGGTGCTGGTGGCCTTCTCACCGCTGGCGGACCTCCACTCGGCGCACCTGCGCTGGTGGCCGAGCGCCCCGACCCTCGACAACTTCCGGCGTGTCTTCCGGCTGCCCGTGTGGACCTGGACGATGAACTCGACCGTCATCACCTGCCTGGTCGTGTTCATCACGGTCTCCTGCAACCTGCTGGCCGGATACGCCTTCGCCAAGTTGCGCTTCCGCGGCCGCAACCCGCTCTTCCTGCTGATGCTGAGCACCATGACCGTACCGGTGCAGGTACTGATGGTGCCGCAGTTCAAACTGGTCAGTGCCATGGGGCTGTTCGGCAGCTTCTGGGCGGTCATCATCCCCGCGTCCTCGACGGCCTTCGGGGTCTTCCTGGCCCGCCAGTTCATGCTCGGCATCCCCGACGAGGTCATCGAGGCGGCGCGGATGGACGGCGCGGGCCAGCTCCAGACCTTCTTCGCTGTCGTACTGCCCCTGTGCAAGCCGCTCATCGCCGTGCTGTCGCTGCTGACCTTCCTCAGCCAGTGGAACGACTTCGCCTGGCCGCTCACCGTCCTCAAGGACGAGCGGCTGTACACGCTGTCCGTGGGGATGCAGTTCGTCAACGGCCAGTACACGGCGGACTACGGCGCCATCATGGCGCTCGCCCTGCTCTCCATCCTGCCCATGGTCGTCCTCTTCCTCTGCTTCCAGAAGTACTTCGTCCAGGGCTTCGCACGATCGGGAATCAAGTGACCACTCCTGCCCCCGTCCACTACCTCAGCACCCTCTCCTTCCCCGACCGGTGGCTCGACGAACTGCGCGCGCGCCACCCCCGGCTCGTCGTCACGCAGCTGCGGGCCGCGTCGCCGGACGAGATACCCGGTGAGGTGTGGCGGCGCACCGGGATCCTGCACACCGGCAACGTCTTCCCCCACTCGGCGGCGGACGTCCCGCAGCTGCGCTGGATCCAGCTCGACACCTCGGGCGCCGACCATCTCAAGGGCTCCAGCGTCTGGGACCTGCCGGTGCCCCTGACGTCTATCGGCGGTATCTCGCCGGTGCCCATGGCCGAGTACGTCATGATGATGCTGCTCGGCCTCGCACACCGCCTGCCCCGGGCCGTCGGGGTCCAGCGCGCGGGGGAGTGGCCCTCGCTCGAAGAGCGCTGGAACACCCTCATGCCGCGCCGCCTGCGGGGGTCCACCGTCGGCATCGTGGGATACGGGCGCATCGGCAAGGAGATCGGCCGCCTCGCCGGACAGTTCGGCATGGACGTGCTCGGTCTCAAGCGCGGACGGGGCACGCGGGCCGGGGAGTTCTTCGGCAGCACCGCGGCGGACGACGCAGGCGCCGAGCTGTACACCCCGGCGGAGCTGCACGCCTTCCTCGCCCGCTGCGACTACCTCGTGGTCACCTGCCCGCTCACCGACGAGACCCGGGGAATGATCGACGCCGAGGCGTTCGGCGCTCTCAAGGAGGGCGCGATGCTCGTGAACGTCTCACGCGGCGGAATCGTCGACGAGGACGCGCTGACCACCGGGCTGCGCTCCGGCCGCGTCGCGGGCGCCGCCCTCGACGTGTTCGACGAGGAACCGCTGCCGTCCGGGCACCACTGGTGGGACGAACCGGGAGTGCTTCTGACCCCGCACGTCGCCGGTTTCGCCCCGGACTACGAGGAGCAGACGCTGGAACTCGTCAGCGACAACGTCGGACGCTTCCTCGCCGGGCGGGACCTGCTGAACCTGGTGGACCGGGCCCATGGCTACTGAGTTCCTCCTCGCCCCCCAGCGGCAGCACGCGGTACTGACCCGGCTGCGGCACCGGGGCACGGTCAACGTCCAGGAGCTGTCGGATCTGCTGCGCATCTCCCCCTCCACCGTCCGGCGGGACCTGCGCGACCTCGAAGTCCAGGGCATGCTGCGCCGGGTGCACGGCGGAGCGACCGTCCTCGACGGCTCGTCCGAACCCGAACAGCCGCAGCGGGCCGCCACCCAACTGGAGGAGAAGGGCCGGATAGCCGAGGCGGCCCTGCCGCTCATCCGCGACCACAGCACTGTGCTCATCAGCGGCGGGACGACGACCGAGACCCTGGCGGCCCGGCTGGGCGACCGCCGCGGCCTCACCGTGGTGACCAACTCCCTGCCGATCGCCCAGGCCCTCTCGGCGACCGCCACCGTGGACGTCATCGTGCTCGGCGGGGTCCTGCGCCGCCGAGAGCAGTCCCTGCTCGGCCATCTGACGGAACGGGCCCTGAGCGAACTCCAGATCGACCAGATCTTCACCAGCGCCTTCGGGCTCGACGCCGACACCGGGCTCACCGGCGCCCATGTGGACGAGGCGCAGACCGACCGCGCTCTGCTGGCCGCCGCACGCCGGATCGTCGTCCTGGCGGACGAGTCCAAGCTCGGGCGCCGCGGGCCGGTCCGGCTGGCCCCCCTGGACCAGGTGTCCACCCTGGTGACCGACGCCGGTCCCGGCCATCCGGTCTGCGCGGCGCTCGGCCGGCTGGGGAGTGACGTCATCGCCGCCTGAGACGTGCGACCGGTGCCCCGGCCCGGACCACGCCGTCCTCCCCGCCCCGGAAAGGAACCCCATGCCTCTTGTCCCCACGGCCGCCCTCGTGGAGGAGGCCGTGCGCACCGCGTCGGCCGTACTCGCCTTCAACGTCATCACCCTTGAGCACGCCGAGGCCGTGGCACGTGCCTGCGAGCGGACCTCCGCGCCGGCCGTGCTCGCCGTCAGCCACAACGCCGTCCGCTACCACCACGGCGATCCCGCCCCCTTGCTGGCCGCCTGTGCGGCGGTGGCCCGGCGGTGCGGGACGCCGCTGGCCCTGCATCTGGATCATGTCGAGGACGCGGAACTGGCCCTGCGCGCAAACGAGCTGGAGTGCGGCTCGGTGATGTTCGACGCCTCACGGCTGCCGCACACGGAGAACGTCGCGCGTACGGCGGACGTGGCCGGCCGTCTGCACACCGACGGGATATGGGTCGAGGCCGAACTGGGCGAGATCGGCGGCAAGGACGGCGTCCACTCGGCGACCGCGCGCACCGATCCGGCCGAGGCCGCGGAGTATGTGACGGCGACCGGGATCGACGCCCTCGCGGTGGCGGTCGGGAGCTCGCACGCCATGACCACCCGGACCGCCTCCCTCGACCAGGAGCTGATCGGACGGCTGCGGGACGCCGTCGGCGTACCGCTCGTGCTGCACGGCTCGTCCGGAGTGCCGGACAGCGCTCTCACCGCGGCCGTCAGCGGCGGCATGAGGAAGATCAACTTCGGTACGCATCTGAACACGGCCTTCACCGAGGCGGTCCGCGCGGATCTCGGCTCCCGGGACGGAGTGGACCCGCGCCGGTATCTGGGGGCCGGACGCGAGGCGGTGACGGACGCCGTCAGCGCGCTGCTGCGGCTGCTCGCCCCCGTGCCGGACCCCGCTTCGGCCCCTGCACCGGACGCCGTATGACCACCACGCCGCGCCCACCGCACCGGCATCCCGTCCTCGACATCCACGACGTCACAGGAGTACGACCATGACCGCATCCGACCACCCGGTCCCACCGGTTCCCGACCCCCGCACACTGCTGACCGAGCTCGGCCGGCGCGTACTGGAACGCGAGGGGATCCCCATGTTCCTCACCCTTCAGCGGCCCGGTCCCGCTCCGGCCGGCTCCGGCGAAGACCAGCGGCCGGATCCGGCCGGAGCGCACCTCGCCGGACTGCTGCGCCACTACCGGGAGGTCCTCGCGCCGGATGCCGCCGACGACGCGGAGCCCGCCCTGATCGAAGTTCTCCAGGTCATGGGCGCGGCGCACTTCACGCCCGCCGACGAGACCGCCCGGAAGGAAACATCGAAGTGACGACCGGCCCCTCCCTCCTGCCTTCCTTCTCCGCACAGGAGAAGGCCCTCCGCTCCGGCCAGTACATCCGGGTGGTGAACTACCACAACACCCCGCACGCGGACACCGGGAAGATCCGGGGCGAACTGAGGGAACTCGCCGACCACTTCGCCCCGGTCACCCTGGGCGACCTCGACCTCTTCCGGTCCACCGGCCGGTGGCACAAGGACCGGCCGGGGGTCATCCCGGTCTTCTACGAGGGGTACCGCAACAACGCGGAGGTGGCCGGCCCGCTCGCCGAAGAGATGGGCCTGACCGCCTGGTTCTTCATCTGTACCGCCTTCCTCGACGTACCGGTCGCCCAGCAGTACGCGTACGCCAACGCCCACAACATCGACCTGGTGGAGGAGGACCGCGACGGCGACCGGCTCGCCATGACGTGGGACGATGTCGCCGCCCTCAGCCGCCGCCATGTCGTGACTCCGCACACGGCGAACCACGCGGAGGCGGCCTCCCTGAACACCGACGAGGAGCTCGAACGCGAGATCTTCGCACCCAAGCGGCGCATGGACGAGGTGACCGGCCAGTCCGCGCCCGCCACGGCATTCCTCTGGGGAACGCCCTTCGGGGCGAACCCGGTCGTGGACGCGGCGCTGCGCGAGGCCGGCTACCGCTACCAGTTCGGGAACACGATGATCCAGTACCTCGGCTGAACGGGCCGGCCGCCTCCCGCCTGCGCGAAGGTCTGGGGAAGGTGCGCGAAGGTCTGTACGAGGGTCTCGCGAAGGCCGCCCTCCGACGCCTCCGGGCGACAGGGGGCGGCCTTCCTGTGTGTCACCGCGGCAGCCGCTGCACCATGGTGTTGCCGAACACGAAGCGGTAACCGGCCTCCGCCAGCGCGCGGTCGGCAGCGTTCCCTCCGGTGAAGCCGGTGCCCTCCAGCCACGCGGTGGCCGGGGCGGAGCCGCCGGTGGCCAGGTCCATCAGCCTCTTCGGCTCCGACACCTCGCGCGCGATGTCCGCCGGGGTGACAGTGGTGCGCGCGAGGGCGTGGGACGCGGTGTGCGGGGTGACCACATGGCCGCGCCGGTGCAGATCGGCGATCTCGTCCCAGCTCATGGCGGTGCGCTGTCCTCGCCGGTCCTCGTCGACCAGCTTGATCCGATGGGCGAGTGCATAGTCGTACTGCTCCTCGGCGAGGGTGTCCACGAACTCCGTGCAGACGAAGAACCAGCCGGTGACGCCCGCCTCGTCGCAGGCGGCCGCCGCGATCGCGTAGTTGTCCCGGTAACCCTCGTAGAAGACGGGCAGCAGGCCGGGCCGCTCGCCGTGCCAGGCCCCGGTCTCCGCGAAGCTCTCCAGGTCCCCGGCGCCGACCGACGCGAAGTCCTGTGCGTAGCCGCGCAGTTCCCGGACCAGCTCGTCCTTCCAGCTCGGCGGCGTGTTGTGGTAGTTGACCACGCGGAGGAAGTGTCCAGTGCGCAGGTCCGCCGCGGTACCGGCGGCGCTGACCGTGTGGTCGTCGGAGAGCGGTACCGGGGTGACGGCGTCCGTCGCCGGTGACGGCGGAGCGGGGCGCCCGACGCCCAGATGGGCGTAGGCGAGCGCCTGGAGCGAGGCGATGACGGCCGACTCCCCGGACCCGGCGCCCGGTGCGAGCCGTGTGTGGAAGTGCTCGAAGTCCGCGGCGAGTGCGGCGTCGGACGCGGAGGCCCGGTAGGCGTCACTCCGGTGGGCACCGTCCGGATCGTTGCGGGGTGAGGCGGCCGCGCGCAGGGACACCAGCATCGGGACGCCTCTGCGCCGGGCCACCAGGGACCGACTGGCTTTCAGGGCGTCTTCGGGGGACAGGGACGACAGGTGGGGCGACTGCATGGAGGTCCTCGCGGAGGCATCGGGGGTCACCTTCCACTGTCCTCGGACGCGCAATCGATGGGCAGTACCGAGCCGCCATTGCTCGGGATTGCTCATTTGGTGAGGACTCCGATCGGCCTCCGACCGGCGTGGCGGCGGGCTACCGCAGGAACAGCCCCCATGAGCTGTCCACCGACCAGGACTGCCAGCACATGGCGAACAGCCCCACGGCCGAGACCAGCATCATCATCAGGTTCTGTCCCTGCTCGGCCCAGTCGTGGATCATGAGCACCAGATAGATCAGGTTGAGCAGCAGCCCGGCCACGAGCGCGACCGGTGTCAGGAAGCCCACGATCAGACCGAGGCCGAGCGCCAGTTCCGCGTAGGCGACGATGTACGCCATGAGCCGGGGGTTCGGCTTCACTGTCCGTTCGAAGCCGCTGCGCACGAACGACCAGCGGTGTTCGGCGGCTATCCCGGCCGCCCAGGTGACACCGCCGCCGCCGAACCAGGTCTTCTTGTCCTTGTGGCGCCAGCTCTCCAGCCACCACAGCCCGAGCCCGATCCGCAGTACGGCGAACCATTCGGCTCCGCTGAGCCACATCGTCTGCATGGGGCGCTCCTGCCGGTCGCAAAGCTGATGGGTCGTCAGTTTCGGTGGAGGGGATGCGATCCCGCAAGGGGTGAGTTCGGTGTGACCGCTTGTCGGTGCCGAAGTGTGTCCGTACCCTTGAGCTGACGGGTCGTCAGATTACGTTCGGCAAACTGGCAGGTAGCTGAGGGGAAACGAATGATGAGCAGTCAGAACGGCGCCACCGAACTGCCCAGGGTGATCAGCGTGGACGATCACGTGATCGAGCCTGCGCACCTCTTCGAGACATGGCTGCCGCGCAAGTACCGGGACCTGGGGCCCAAGCCCTTCACCGCCGGGATCGGGGAACTGGCGTACGTCGGCGGCAAGTACCGGTTCACCACCGACCCGGAGGGGCAGGTCACCGACTGGTGGCGGTACGAGGGGGAGATCTTCCCGTACAAGCGGATCATCGCGGCCGTCGGCTTCTCGCGGGACGAGATGACACTCGACGGGATCACCCGTGAGCAGATGCGGCGCGGATGCTGGGATCCGGCCGAGCGGCTCAAGGACATGGACCTCAACCACGTCGAGGCGTCGCTCTGCTTCCCGACCTTCCCGCGCTTCTGCGGCCAGACCTTCGCCGAGGCCAAGGACAAGGAGGTCGGCCTGGCCTGTGTCCGCGCCTACAACGACTGGATGGTCGAGGAATGGTGCGGTGACAGCGGCGGCCGGCTGATCCCGCTCTGCCTGATCCCGCTCTGGGACATCGATCTGGCGGTGGCGGAGATCAGGCGGAACGCGGCCCGCGGGGTCAGGGCCGTGACGTTCAGCGAGATCCCCACCTATCTGGGGCTGCCGTCGATCCACTCCGGCTACTGGGACCCGTTCTTCGCCGCCTGCGAGGAGACGGGGACCGTGGTGAACATGCACATCGGTTCCTCGTCGCAGATGCCCGCCGCGTCCCCGGACGCCCCGCCCGCCGTACAGGCATCGCTCTCCTTCAACAACGCGATGGCGTCGATGATGGACTTCCTCTTCTCCGGGGTGCTGGTGAAGTTCCCCCGGCTCAAACTGGCGTACAGCGAAGGCCAGATGGGCTGGATCCCGTACGCCCTGGAGCGAGCCGACGACGTCTGGGAGGAGCACCGGGCGTGGGGCGGGGTCAAGGACCTGATCCCGGAGCCGCCCTCGACGTACTACTACCGGCAGATCTTCTGCTGCTTCTTCCGCGACAAGCACGGCGTGGAGGCCATCGAGACGGTGGGCGTGAACAACGCGACGTTCGAGACGGACTACCCGCACGTCGACTCGACCTGGCCGCACACCAAGCAGGTGGCGGCCGACCACATGGCGGGGCTCTCCGACGAGGTCGCCTACAAGCTGCTGCGGGGCAACGCCATTCGTATGCTGGACCTGCCGTTCGACCGGGACCGGGCGGCCGCCACCGGCTGACCCGGGCGTACCGCGGCGGAGCGCTGGGGGCGGCCGGCCTCATCAACACCGGTCCCCTCGGCGCCCGGTGGCCCCGCGGCGTTACGGTTCGGGGGTGGCGGCACCCCGGGGAGAGGCGAACGGATGAGGGACACGGCCAGGGACACGGCCAGGGACACGGCCAGGGACAGGGGTACGGCCGGAGACACGGCCCGGAGCCTGGCCTGGGGCTCGGCTTCGGAGGCGCTGGTCACCCTCGGCCGCCGGTATCTGCGCGACGCCCCCGGCTCCCTCGGCAAGGAGTGGCTGGCCGGCCGGTACCTCAGTCCGCGGCTGCGGGACCATCCCCGACGGCGGGTGTCCGAGGACCGGTCGGGCGCCCGGTTCGCCCTCGACACCCAAGACCTGATCCAGCGTTACCTGTATCTGTTCGGCTGCTGGGAGCCGAACATGACCCACTGGCTGACGGGCAGGCTCCGCCCCGGGGACACCTTCGTCGACGTCGGTGCCAACATCGGCTACTTCAGCGTGCTCGCCTCGCGTGCGGTCGGCGGCAGCGGCCGGGTGGTGGCCGTCGAGGCGTCACCCGTCTTCCACCGGAGGCTGCTGCAGCAGGCGCGGCTCAACGGGTGCGGCAATATCCGCGCGGTGAACACGGCCGTCGCCGACACCCGCAAGCTGCTGACCTTCGTCCTGGCCAGCTCGCACAACATGGGCGCGAACAGCATCGTCCCCTACGACGGAAGCGCCGAGTCCGTCTTCGACATCGAAGCACTCCCGCTGGCGGAGGTCCTGCGCCCGGACGAGATCACGACGGCCCGGGTGATCAAGGTCGATGTGGAGGGGGCGGAGGGCAGCGTCGTACGGGGCCTGGCTCCCGTCCTGGGCTCGCTGCGCCCCGATGCCGAGATCACCGTGGAGGTCACCCCCGACCGGATGGCGCAGCTGGGGGACTCGGTCGATGAGCTGCTGGAGACGATGCGGGGACACGGCTTCCACGTCTACCGGCTGGCCAACGACTACACCCCCGAGAGCTATGCCGCGGCCCTGCGCCGGCCCGCCCTGGCTCCCGTCCGGTGGCGCGGGCCGGTCACCGGCGAGAGCGACCTCGTCTTCTCCCGGACCGACGCCGAAGTGCTGCGGTGAGAGCGGTCCCGGCCGACGCCCCGGCCCTGCCCTGAGCGGCCCCGGCCGACGCCCCGGCCCTGCCCTGAGCGGTCCCGCGCCCCGGCCACCCGGAGCTGACCCGCGCCCCGGCCACCCGGAGCCGTCCGGTGGCGCGGGGCCACCCGGGGCCGGGGCCGACCGGGGCCACCCGGGGCCGACCGGGGAACCGGGGCCCCGTCAGGCGCCGCCCCCCGCCGGCCAGTGCCACTGGAAGAGCTCCAGCGCCCGCGCCCTGGCTTCGACGACCGCCATCCGCGTATCGCGCTCGGCCGTGTCGGTGTGGGTCGCCTGACTCGTCGCCTGCCCCGGCCACTTGCGGTACCAGAGGCCGACATCGGACGAGAACCAGCCCCGGCTGACCGCGTTCATGGCGAGCAGCAGCCCCGTGTCCTCCGAGGCCGGCAGAGCCATCCAGCAGCCCAGCGCGAGGAGCAGATCACGCCGGACGAAGAGGGTCGCCGGGTGGACCTGCGCCCGGTAGTCGTTGGCCTTCCAGTAGGCGAGCACGGCGCCGCGCTCGACCGGCCCGGGGGCGGGGTCGCCCTCGAAGCCGACGGTGGTGCCGTCGGGGAGCAGGTCGAGCACGCGTGAGGTCGCCCAGCCGATGTCCGGGTGCTCTTCGAGCGCGGCCAGATCGCGGGCCAGTGCGCCCGGCGGCAACTGGTCGTCGGCGTCGAGGACCTTGACGTACTCGCCCTCCGCATGGGCGAGTGCCATGGTCCTGGCCACACCCGGACCCCCGGCCCGGCCCTGCCGGAAGGTCACCCGCTCGTCGTCCGGTACGTACGGGCCGACATCGGGGCCGACGCCGTCCTCCTGGATCACCCAGTGCCACTCCCACCCCTCGGGCAACTCCTGTGCGCGGAGCGACTGATAGGCATCGGGCAGGAACGGAGCCGCCGGGGCGTGGACGGCGGTGACGATGATGATGCGCCGACGCACGGCACTCACCACCTTTCCAAGTGAGTGGTGAAGAACATTTCCGTACGGTCGCCGGGCAGCGTGATGTACGACATCTCCACGGCGCGGTCCGCGGTGTCGAACGACGTCTTGCGGAGATCGACGACGGCCGTTCCCGGCGGGAGGTCCAGCTCCTCCGCCTCCTCGGCGGTGGGAGGCCGGGCGGTGATCCGTTCCTCGACGCGGACGATCTCGATGCCCACCGTGGCGAGCTGGTTCCAGGTGCCCCCGGGCCAGGGCTCCTTCGACTCGTCCAGCAGATCCGGGTTCCCGGCCACCAGCTCCCGTACGAGATGGGAGGTGACCAGGTTGAAGGGCGCGCGCTCGGCCCGGTAGCGCGTCCGGTACGAGCGCTCGATCAGCTCGGTGCCCTCCGCCACCCCCATGGCCTCCGCGATGTCCGCGTCCGCCGTGGTCTCCCGGTACGCGGCGTGGAAGACGAGGTCGTCGACCGCGAGGCCGGTGTCGTGCTCCGTGGCGCCGGTCCGCAGCCGCTGCTCCATGGACTGGCGTGCCCGGTCCTTCTCCCACTGGTGGCGGGAGTTGGACCGCCGTACCGGGGTGCGGGCCCGGCGGACGAAGTTGCCGCGGCCGTGCACCTTCTCGATCAGCCCCTCGGCCTGCAGCAGACGCAGGGCGTCCCGCACCGTGGGCACACTGCGGCCGGCCTGTTCCGCGAGCCGGGTCTCCGCGGGCAGCCGGTCGCCGGGCCGCAGCCGGCCCGTGCGGATGGACTGCCTCAGCTCATCCGCGATCCGCTCGTACGCCTTCGCCACTGGTGTCCACCGTTCTCTTGACGCGACGCCCTCACCCTATGACTCCTCAAGAGGACTTGACGAGCAGGAGGAAGGGTCAGCACGGCGCGGCGAACGGGAGGGCGCGGCCTGCCGCGCGGGAGCCCCGGCCGCTCAGGGCCGCAGGGCATGAAAGCGCCCGATCGCTGGCGACGGGGGATGCACCAGCGATCGGGCTATTCCCCACAGTAACAAGGGCGGTTGTGCAGTGGGAGAACTGCTCGGCGGCGGCGGGGAGTTGTGATGGAGATCACGTGGATGGCCCCGGGTGGAACCACGCGGGCGGCCCCGGATGGAACCCCGGACCCGTCACCGACCGCACGGCGGTTCGTACGACAGCCGCGGCAGGTACTCATGCCATTTCTCCCGGGTCAGGACCCCCCGGGTGACCGAGCAGATGCGGCTGATCGCCTGGTCCGCGTCCAGATCCCAGAGCCGGACCGTGCCGGCGCCGCTCGACACTCCGAGCAGATGGCTGTGGGGGCTGAACGAAAGGAAGTTGCCCGTCTTGGCGTTCGGGCTCAGCGACTGGCCGATCGGCACGGCCTCCGACGGGACGGCGACGTTCCAGAGCCGGACCGTGTCGTCGTTGCCGCCGCTCGCCAGCGTGTGCCCGTTCCGGCTGAACGTCAGTGACACGACCGCCTCGGTGTGCCCGGTGAGCGTGGCGCCGGGCCGGGTCGCCCTTCGGGGGGCCGTGACATCCCAGAGCCGGACCGTCCCGTCGTCGCTGCCACTGGCGAGCGTGCGGCCGTCGGGGCTGTACGCCAGCGCGTTGACCGGGCCCAGATGACCCCTGAGAGGCTTGCCGAGTGGTGTGGCACGGCGTGGGTCGGACACGTTCCAGAGCCGGATCGTGCCGTCGGCGCTGCCGCTGGCCAGAGTCCGTCCGTCCGGGCTGAAGACGAAGGCGTTGACGTAGCCCCGGTGACCGGTGAGCGGCGCACCGAGCGGAACGGGGCGGGCCGGGTCCCCGACGTTCCACAGCCGTACGGTGCGGTCGTCGAGCGCGGTGGCCAGCGTGCGGCCGTCCGGGCTGTAGGCCAGCGCGTACGGGCCCGCGAACCGGGCCCGCAGGGCGATCGCCGGACCGCAGGGGACAGGCCTTCGCGGGTCGGTGACGTTCCACAGCTGCACCGCGCGGTTCCCGGAAAGCACCGCGAGGGTGCGGCCGTCCGGCGAGAAGACGAGCGAACGCGGATCCCCCCGCCCGGACGTGAACGCCCTGCCCAGCAGCGCGGGCTGCCGCGGAGAAGCCACGTTCCACAGCCGGACCTTGCCGTCGCGCGCGGCCGTGGCGAGCACCCGGCCGTCCGGGCGGAAAGTGCCGATGCTGCCCGCCATGTCCGACGTCGGGATCGACCAGAGGCGCACCTTGTTGTCGCCGCTCCCGGTGGCGAGGGTCCGTCCGTCGGGGCTGAAGCCGACCGCGTACATCTCACCGCTGCTCCCGGCCAGATCCTCGCCGACCTGCGACGGGTACGCGGGGTTGCCGACGTTCCACAGGCTCGCCGTGCTGTCGGCGCTCCCGGCGGCGAGCATGGTGCCGTCGGGGCTGAAGGCCACCGACCAGACGGGGCCCGTATGCCCGGTCAGCGGGGCGCCGAGCGCACCGGCCCGGCTCGGGTCGGCCACGTTCCAGAGCCGGACGGTGTCGTCGGAGCCGCCGCTGGCGAGCGTGCGGCCGTCGGGGCTGAAGGCCACGGAGTGCACCGTGCCGGTGTGGCCGCGCAGCACCCGGTGGACCGCGGCCGGACGGTGCGGATCGGCCGTGTTCCAGAGCCGGACCGTGCCGTCGTCGCCGCCGGCCGCCAGCGTCCGGCCGTCGGGGCTGAACGCCACCGAACGCACGGCGGCGGTGTGACCTCTCAGGGAAGCCACCGCCTTCGGCCGGGCGGGGGTCTCCACGTCCCAGAGCTTCACGGTGTGGTCCTCATTGGCCGATGCGAGGGTGCGGCCGTCGGGGCTGAAGGCGAGGAGGTACGCCGTACCGCCGTGGCCGGTCAGCGGGGTGCCGATCGGCTCCGGGTGCCGGGGGTCGGTCACGTTCCACAGCCGGATCGTGCCGTCGTCCGACGAACTGGCGAGGGTGTGGCCGTCCGGGCTGAACACGGCGCTGCTCACCCAGCTCGTATGGCCGGTGAGGGGGTCGCCGAGCGGGGCGGGCCGGGTCGGGTCGCGCACGTCCCACAGCCGGACGGTCCGGTCGTAGCTCGCCGTGGCCAGGGTCCGCCCGTCCGGACTGAACGAGGTGAGGTAGACGGCGCCGGTGTGCCCGAGCAGTGGTGTGGCCAGCGGTGCGTTGACGATCGAGACCAGCCGGTTGTCGGTGGCCTCATCGCCCGGCCGCAGATGGTGGGCCACCAGGTCGAGCTGGGCGGCCAGCGAGGGATCGGTGTACTGGACGCGGTCGGCTTCGGCGACCACCTGCTCGAACACGGCGTCGTCCCGCTGCTGCCATGCGAGCACCGCCGAACCGACGGCCAGCAACGCCAGTACGACGAGAGCCGACACCGCACCACGGCTGATCAGGACCGTACGTCTGCGCAGCCGGGCCGACGCGGCCAGGAAATCCACCGCGCTGCGGGTGAGGAAGGTGTCACCGGCCGACTTCGCCCAGCCCCGGGCCTGTTCCAGACGGGAGCCCCGGTAGAGCAGCGACGTATCGCGCTCCGCGGCCTCCCAGGCCCGGCCGTCCTCCTCCAGCTGCTGACGGAGCAGGTTGTCGTTCCGGTCCTCGTCGATCCATTCGCGCAGGCGCGGCCAGGCGTGGAGCAGCGCCTCATGGGTGATCTCGACGGTCTCCGCGTCGAGCGTCACCAGCCGGGCGTGCACCAGCGCTTCGAGCGACTCCTCCGTCCGGTCGGGGTCGGTCGATTCGTCGGCCAGCTGGCGCCGTGTCTCCCGCCGCCGGGTCGCCTGGGTGTCCTCGCCCAGCCGGACCAGCCGCAGGAGGAGCAGTCGCGCGGCCGTACGGGCCGCCGGCCCGAGACCGGACCAGGCGCGCTCCGCGGTCGCCGCGACCGCTCCCTGGATCCCGCCCGCGGCGCTGTAACCGGCGAGCGTCAGCCGCCCCGCCGTCCGCCGCTGCCAGGTGGCGAGCAGGGCGTGGGAGAGGAGCGGCAGCACCCCCGCGTGCGTCCCGCCTCCCCGGGAACTGCCGGCGCTGACCTCCCGCACGATCAGCTCCGCGAGCCCGGGTTCCAGCTCCAGACCCACGGCCCTCGCCGGACTGGTCACCGCCTCGCGCAACTCCGCGGTGGTCAGCGGCCCGAGCACCATATGCCGGTGCTGCAGCGCGTCGGCCAGCTCGGGATGGCCCAGGCACTGCTCGTAGAAGTCGGCACGTATACCGAGCACCACACGTACGGGGGCGGGCTCGTCGGGTCCGGCGGCCGTGCAGACGGCGTGGAGGAGCTGGACGAAGACGCGCCTGCTCCCCTCGTCGGAGCAGAGGGTGAACGCCTCCTCGAACTGGTCCACGATGACCACCGGCCGCCCGGAGCCGGCCCCCGCACGCTCCACCCACGCGGCAACGGCCTCCCGCGCGGCCCGGGCGAACCGGGGGGTGCCGGGGGTGGGGGGCGGGGGCGGTACGGGGGCGGGGGCAGAGTTGGCGGTCTTCTGGGGCGGTACGGGGGAGTTGATCGGTTTCTGGTCCGGGTCCGGTGCAGGGGAGTTGACCGGTTTCTGGTCCGGGTCCGGGTCCGGTGCGGTGGCGGGCGCGGTGTCGGACGTACCGTCCCCGCCCCCTTCCCTATCCCTGTCCCCTTCCCTGTCCGTATCCCTGTCCGGGACGAGGTACGCAAGCTCAGGGATCCGGCGCGTCAGCTCCGCGAGCGGATCCCCGCCCGGGACGAGCTGAAGGACCGCCCCCGCCCGGCTCCCGCCACCGCCCGCAGCGGGTACACCGTTCCGCAGTGCCCCGTTCCGCAGTGCGGGCACCAGTCCGGCGTTCAGGAGGGAGGACTTCCCCGACCCCGAGGCCCCCACGAGCATGACCAGCCCTCCCGTGGTCTCCGTCGCCCGGAGCTGAGCGAGGAGGGCGTCCCTGCTCCGCTCCCGGCCGAAGAACCACCGGGCGTCCTGCTGACGGTACGGAGCCAGCCCCCGGTAGGGGCAGACCCCACCCGGTACGTCCGCGGCCTCGCCCGAAGGGCGCCGCCGCTCCTCCACCGCGGGTGCGGCCGGGCCGTCGCCGACCGGGTCGGCCACCGCCCGCTCCCACAGACGCTGCCACTGCGCCAGGTCGTACAGCCCGGCGGAGACGGGCGCGGGCTGCGCACGCCGCGCCTGGGGAATCAGTACGTGCAGGACGGCCGCGAGGGCGACGAACTGGGCGGGAACGTTCCTGGCCCGCCGCCAGTCGCTGATCCGCTGGGCGGAAACCCGTACGGGCCGACCGCGTTCGTCGAGCCGCTGGAGCCGGACGACCGCATCGGACACGCTCTTGAGGGGAGGATTGCCGGCCTCCTTGTACAGCAGCGCGAGACGTTCCGCCAAGGCTGTGCGCGCCCCTGAGTCGGAACTCAAGGTCTCCACCCCTCACTTCCCCCGCACCTGATCCCCGTACCTGAATCCCGTACCTGATCGTCCGGACCGGAAAAGTCAGCTTATCCGGCTGACCTGCGGTGAGTCCTCGAACCGGACCCCGGACCGCCCACCGCGACAGCCGTAGCTGGCAGGATCACGACCCAGCAGCGCACCGCCCGTGCGGCGCCCGGCCGGACTACCAGCACAGCGCTCGGAGAGACCCGTCATGACGCCATCTGTTCTCGGTCACATTCCACCGAATCCACGAACGGACACCGGCCGTCGCGCCGACTGACCCCCGCGAACCCGTGAAGCGCGTCCCGCCCGGACCGCTGCCGCACCGACCACGGGCCCGCCCTTCCTCGACGATCCACACCGCCGCGCCGGCACGCCGCGGACCCATGCTGCCCGCGTTCGGTACCGGTCCCCACAGGGGAGGGACCGGTACCGAACGGCGAGGCGGGGCCGGGGGGCGTCCGCCTCACTGACACATGGGCTCACCCGCCCACTGGCTCACTGACGCACCGGTCTACCGGCGCACCGGCTCACCCGCCCACCGGCACCGACTGACCACCTCACCGACTGACCGGCACCGACTGACCGCCTCACCGGACGGCGTACCCGTCCCACAGCGGCCCGCCCGCTCTCTCCAGCACCTCTGTCACAGCCGCGGCGAAGGCGCTCGTTTCCCCGGCGACGGCCGGCACGACGGCTTCGGTGAGCGCGCGATGCAACCCGGGATCGGCCGCGGCCAGCCGCCGAGACAACCACTTGCCGCTGCCGAGCCAGTGCCCGCCCACCAGCAGGACCAGCTCCGACGCCCGCTGCAGCATGTGCGCGACCAGGTGCACCCGCTCGGCAGGATCCGCGCAGCCACGAAGGTCGTCCATCAGATCGGTCAGGATGTACCGCTGGTACTCCCGCTCCGCTTCCGAGAACGGCGCCGGCCCCGCCGCCCACCGCTCCCGCGCCTCGGCCTGAAGCGAAGCCCCCAGCCCGCCCCCGTCCCCGCCCTCGTCCACCAGAAGCAACCCTTCGGAACACATGGAGAGCAACGGCGAATTCCGTTTCGCGGTCTCCTCTTCGGCGAAGCGGTGCCAGACATCCGGGGTCTGCACAAACAACTCCACCGGCCAGCCGCGGTACACGAGGTTCTCCCGACCGGGCGCGGGCGGCCCGTCGAGGAGGACCACGATGTCCAGATCGGAGTGGGGCGTCCGGCGCTCGGTCAGCACACTCCCGGCAAGAAAGGCCGCCCGAACACCGGGAAACCGATCGAGCACCAATGCACGGGCAGTGATCACGGGGTCGTCCATACGGGAACCCTACGGATACGGCTTCCGGGGACACAGCGATTTGTTCACACGAGGACCGTGTACATGAGAAGGCGTCCCAGCGGGAGCTGCGACATTCCGCGCACATGGAACAGGTGAGGCGCCTACCGCATGCGGTAGGCGGGGTCAAGCAGCATGTCGAGCACCTGGACGGCCTGCTGAAGCGTGCGTACGGCCGCTTCCGGTGCCACACCTTTCGGGCGACGAACGCCTGCGGACTTCGGCCGCGGGGCTCGGGCTCAGGCCAGCTCGACGAGCACGAGGGCATCAAGGTGTGCCGCCTGCTCGACGACCACGGTTCGCACGACGTCGCGGTCGTGCGCCGTGGTAGGCGAAGCGGCAGTCGCCAGAGGCGAGGGCGTCGAGAAGGGTGAGGACCACCGTCGCGGCGCTGCCGGAGGTGCAGACCAGCGGGCTGCGCGACCAGCGCGTGCGGGCGGAGGAGAAGGAGGGGCGCCTGCACGAGGAACTGGCGGACCAGGAAGCAACCGTGATCGAGACCGGCCGCACACTGCGCGGCGCTCTCAGCCGCCCGGAGATCGTCATCGGAGCGGGACTGGATCGTACGCGCGCTCCCTCGACGGGATGGCACCCACGGCATTGGCGATACGGTCCTTGGCCGCTTGTTCGTCGGCGAGGATCTTCTCCTCGGATGATCCGACGGCGGCCTCCCGGGCCCGTAGATCCTGCTGAGCGGTGAGTAGTTGTCGGTGGCGGAGCCGGTAGCCCTCTTCCGCCTCCGTCCGCTTCTCGCGGGCCCCCGCGTACCGCCGGTCGTCCGCCTGGCTTCCGCTGAGCCGGGCAACCGTACCGTTGACCGCCCTGCGCAGGTGGCCGACGCCGGTGAGCAGCGAGGCCAGGGCGGTGCGCACACGGTCCAGTGCGACGGCGTCGGTGGGCAGGTCATGGGCGGTCGCGGTGGCGTCCGCCTCGGAGCGCGCCGAAACAGCCAGGGCGCGGGCCTCCTCCGCCTGGCGTGCCGCCTCGGCCGCCTTGGCGGACAGCGCTCGCGCTGCCCTCTCCTCCGAGGCATGGGTGTTCCAGGCGTCGGAGAGCCGCTGCGCCCGAGGGAAGCCGTGTTCCGCTCGCGTCAGGGCCCGTCGCCGGGAATCGGCTGCGGCGAGCACGGTACGGGCTTCGGTCAACTGTCCTTCCACCTGGCCGAGCCGGTCTTCCAGCTCGGCCAGTGCCCTCCGCCGGGTCTCGGCCCGCACCGCTGCGCCCACGTACTCGGCGGCGCGTTTGTGGTGCTGCCCGCGGAGGGCTCCCAGTCGCCAGCTACCGTCGAAGTGGACCGCACTCGCGGTCGCCGTCCCCCCGTCCGTCGTCCTCGTGGCCGGTGCGAGCACGATGGCTGACAACAAGTGCTCCACCTGGTCAGATGTGATGCCGCTGTCCGGCTGCGCGACCGGTCGCAGGGCTGAGGCGAGGGTCTGTGCCACCGGCAGCGGGTCGTGGGCCGGAGCCGCGTCGAGAAGGGTGTCCCCGGAGAGCGGGTCGAGAAGGGCGCCGCCCGTGCTGACCACCGCGTCGAGAAGGCCACTCGCCTCCAGCGCCGCCTCCAGACCGGACCGGTCGTCGGCGGTCAGGTGATCGGCGAAGTCCACCAACCGGTAGAACGGCGCCCCGTTGGCAGGGTCTCGCCCCACGCTTCGGTGGTACGGGGCCGGAGGCTCCGGGTCCGTACGGCGCTCCCAAGCCCGCCTCTCCTCCGCCAGGCGGTCCATCTCCTCCCCGAGTCGGCCGACGCCGACCGCCAGGGTGTCGCGATGCCGGGTGAGGGCGTCCGCGTACGGCTCAAGAGCCAGATGTGCCGTCTGCCGCGCGTGGGTGTCGATGCCGGCCGGGAGCGTGCGGGAGGAGAACGCCGCGTCGGAGTCGGCCGCGCAGGCCACTTCGGAGAGGACGGCGTCCAGCGGCGGGCACTCGGGCCCCGCTGCGGTCCGCGTCTCGCGCACCCATGCGGCGACCTCGTCAGCGTACTCCCGGCTCTCCTCAGCGACCTTCTGCCGGCTGACTTCGAGACGGTCAGCGGCCTCCTCCGCCTCGCCCTCCAGCCGTTCCCGCATCTCGTCGGCCCGCATCGCACTGCCACGAGCCTGGTCGGCCAGCGAGGAGAGGCGGGCCACCTCCTGCACCATCCGCTGCCGGTTCCGTACGACGGTCTCGCGGCCCCCAGCTGCTGCTGCCAGGACCGCAGTCCGGCCTCCGTCGTCGCCAGGTCCACCCTCACCACAGGTCGGTGCCGTACGGTCTGCGATTCCCCGTCCGGGCCGGTCAACTCCATCTGCGTCGACGAGGAACGGACGGTGTGCGGCAGTGCGACAGCCTCGCCGAGATGCGCGGCGGGAAGTACCGCCCGCTCTGCCTGTGCCAGTAGCTCCCGGTGCTCCGTGGCCAGTTCGGTGAGCCGGGCGCCCAACTCCTGGCCGCCCTCGTCCAGCCGTTCGGCCGCGCTCTCCTCCGCCTCGTGCGCGCCGCGCAACGCGGCGAAGGCGGTCATGGCCGCGGTGTGCAGGGCTTCCACCGTGCTGCGGCGCTCCGACAGCTCGTGCAGGCTGCGGTAGGCGTGGCTGTCGTGCAGGGCGGCGAGTTCGGTCCGGGCGGACTCCTCCTCCTCGCGGAGTGTCCTCAGTCCCTCCTCCGATTCCTTCTCACGTTCCCTCAGGACGCTCGTCTGCTGGGCGGCGTCCCCGGCGTTCCGGCGGCGCTCGGAGAGCGTGTCGAGTTCCCGGCGCACGTCCCTCGCCGCGGAGCGCAGGACTCCGGCGAGGTAGCGGCGATAGTCGGAGAGGAAGGTGCGAAGGCCGCGTCGGTACGTTCCAGGCGCCCCAGTTCGGCCCGCACGGTGTCCAGATCGTGGAGGTTGCGCGCCACCTTCTCGACCACGTCCTCGTCGAGTCCGGGCAGGGTCTCGCTCAGCAGGACGGCCAGACCGCCGTGCTCGATGCGGTCCCCGACCGTGGGCCGCCGCAGCCGGTGCAGGAGCTGGGTGAGGTTGCGGTAGCGAGTCGCGTCCGTGATCCCGAAGAGTTCCCGGGCCACGCGGGCACGGTGTTCCGCCGCTCGGTCCGTCGTGTTGCCGGAGCCGACGATCTCCTTGAGCCGGTCGACGGCAAGGGGTTTGCCCGCTTCGACCAGGTGCAGGTCCTCGCCGACGCGCAGCGGGGTGACGAAGAAGGTCGGCACAGCCTTCTGCGCCGACTTCGAGGCGCGGATCGCGGCGCCGAGCGTCAGACAGCGGTGGTCGCCGGCCGCGTCCGTCCCTCGGAATTCCACCCACAGATAGCCGAGGCGGTTGGTCTGCTCGAAGCCGTCCAGCATCAGCCAGGCGAGCGTCGTCCGCCCGGTACCGGTGGCGTCGAGGGCCCGGGAGTCACCGTCCAAGAGGTACGGGAGCAGCATCTCCAGGGCCTTGGACTTGCCCGCCCCGTTCTTGCCGCGCAGCAGCAGCAGCCGTCCGTCGCCGAAGGCGAACTCCTGCTCGTCGTACTGCCAGACGTTCTGGATGCCCGCCCGGTGCAGCCGGAAGCGCGTACGCGCCGCCTCTGTGTGACCTGAACGCGGAAGGGGAACGAGACCACGAGCATCGGCGGTCATAGCGGCAACTCCTGCTGTGCTTCGGTGGATTTGTTCCGTCCGCCCGTCGTCGGCACGGTGACCTGGGTGGCGTAACGGGCCGCTGGGGCGAGCAGGACCCAGCCCTCGCCGCCGCTGGGGCGGGCCGCCCGGACGTCGGTGACCTGGCGTCCCTCCGGCAGCTCGTCGGCGTACTCCTCCGGCAGCCCCGCTCCCTCGGATCGCAGCGGGCCGGCCGGGGCGATCAAGCGCATGCGGGAGAGCAGGCCCAGCACGGCTTCGCGCAGGGCGTCGGGGTCTTCGAGGTAACCGCGCTGCCAGTTGCTGCGCTGCCCGTACTCGGCGATCAGCCCGGCCAGCAGCTCATCCACCACACCATCCGGAACGGCGACCCCGACGACGAGGACACCCCCGGTCGCGGGATGTCCGGGTTCAGCCGGGCGGAGCCGCTGCACCAGCCTCTCCACCAGTAGCAACGCCGCCTGGGCGACAGTCCCCGTCCCCGGCAGGTGGAGATCGGTCAGCTTCTCCTCGGGGTCGACCAGGCTACTCCCTCGGCCCGGATCTCCGTCTCCAGGCCCAGGAGTTCGAGGAACGCCTGGGCCTCCCGGCGCTGGCGGGTGCGGAGCCAGTCACGTTCGGTGTCGGTCAGTTCGTCGAGGTGGACGACAGGGGTTTCGACGAGCATCCGGCGCACGTAGGTGCGCGGTCCTCCGAACCCCGGGTCCGCCGCCCGCCGGACCAGGTCGGCGCCGTCCCGCGACTGGGCGAGCGGTCCGGCCACGATGACACGGGCGAGCTCCCGGTCGACCGTGATCAGCGCCTCCCCGTCGGCCTCCTGAGCGATGACGCCCACGTGGCCGTGGGTCTCGATCAGGACGCCCCACTCGACGAGCTGCCGCAGAGCCGCGACCAGCGTCCGCTTCCCGGCCGCTCGTCCGGTCTCCTCCAGCTCGATGTCCGCGTCGGCCGCCGCAGCCCGGATGTCGGCGACGAGCTGCGACAGCAGTACCTGCTCCGGCGCGGTGACCAGCACTGACAGGGCCAGAGCCAGACACGCGTAGGTGCGGGGTGAAGGGCATGCCGGTGGATCGTACGAGCCAGTGCCCCGACCGGGCTCCGAGCCCGGCCTTGAACAGCCGGGCGTAGGAGCTGTCGACCAGGAGGCGGTAGCCGAGCACTTGCTGAAACCGGCCGCCCAGCCAATCGGCGTGCCTGCGGACCAGCGGAAAGAGGTCGGCGTGCGGGCCGTCCGATGTGACCAGCGGGCGGGCGAGCAACAGCCGTGCCGCGGTGCGGCGTTCGGTGGCCAGAGCCACGTCGTGGGCGGAGGGAAGTGTCATGTGACGCTCATCTCCCGTTGCCGCCGACGGACGCGCCGTGCGACCGCGTGGGAAGCGCCTCGCTCTCGGTCGGCTCCGCTCCTTCCGCCGAGACGGCCGTCCTGTGGACTGCCGGCTCCAGGTCGTCCAGCAACAGATCCCCGTCGGCCGAGCGCAGAAGCGTGCGTGCTCCCGTCGTACGGTGCACCGTGAGCCGGATGCCCAGATCGATGTCCTCGCTCCACGCCGCGTCCAGCCCGAAGCCCCGCCTCTCCTGCCCGTCCGCTGGGGCGTGGCGCCTGAGCTGCGCGTTCCCGAGCGCCGTGGCCAGCAGCTCCAGGAGCAGGCTGAGTGCCGCCGACGTGAGCCGTACGCCGTCGAAGCGGCCGGACGCGCTGCACAGCTCGTCCGCGGCGGCGCTTCTCTCGGCGGCCCGCTGACGCGCCGCCTCCCGCAGTCGTTCCTTCTGCGCGGAATGGTCCTCCACCGATGCTGTCCGGCCCCGCTGGGCGCGGCTGCCCCTCTCGCGCAGCGCGACCGGCACCTCGACCACCGGGCCGGTCCACCAGCTGGTGTAGGCGGGCACCACCTCGTCGGATGCGGGCGGTATGCCCAGGTGGCGGGCGCCGTACAGACCGAAGGCGGCGACGGCGATGTCGTGCGCGTCCTGCGGCGCGGACTCGTCGAACCACCGGGCCAGCCGCAGCAGGTCCCGACGCCGCGACATCTCGCCGGTGGCCGAGCGCAGCATCCGCTTGGCGTTGGCCAGCAGGGACTGAAGGGCCCGCAAGGTGGCGTCGCGCAGCTGGTCGACCTGGCTGCCCTGCCCGTCGGTGTCCTGGAACCAACCCCGCAGCCCTTCCCAGTCCGTGAACTCGCGACCCCGGCTGCGCTGCACGCGGGTCTCCGTACTGCCCTCGCTCTGCGCCGGCAGCCCGGCGAGCCCCTGTGCGTGCGCGTCCAGCTGCTCCAGCAGGCCGGGGAGACGGGGCCAGAGCGTGTCCAAGGCTGCCGAGATGCGGGGGGAAAGGACACGTCCTCCGTGATCGCCTCGACGTAGTCCAGGAGGAGTTCCTTGAAGCCCTGGTACTCGCCGCTGTCCAGGTCGTACCGGGCGAGCACCTGGCCGAGATAGGCGTAGAAGTCCCGTACGGAGTCCGCGAACCCGGTGAACTGTACGAGCAACGTGCTGACCCGCTCCAGCCCGTCCTGCGGGGGGATGCCGCCCGGTTCGGCGACCCGCTCGGCCAGCTCCCGCAGCCCCCGCTCGACGAGGGCGAGCAGTTCGTTGCTCACCTCACGGGCGGCGTCGGCCTCGGCCAGCACGCCGTCGGCGTCTCGCTGGACGCGCTCGCCCAGCCGCGACAGCTGGTAGCGGGCCCGCGAACGCTGGTACTCCGTGATGCTGGACGCCTTGACGGTGTGGCTGCCGTGCAGCAGGTTCCCCCACTTCACCAGCTGTTCCAGCCGCGCGGTGAGGGGGTCGGCGTCGAGCCCGGCGGCGGTCGCGCCCCCCTCGCGCAGCTTCGCCATCACGTCCGGGACGGCCAGGTCGGCCAGGAGGGTGCCGCAGAAGACCCGCATGATCGCGAGGTACTCCAGCCGCTCCGGCGCACTGAGGTACGCGTACGCGTCGAGGCGGCGGCGCGTCTCGTCGTCGTCGGGTGCAGAGGGCACGTCGCCGGGTTCCGGCTGGGTGCCGAGTGCGGCTTCCTCCATGTCTGCGAGGTTACGTGGCGGCTCCGACAAGCGATGCGGGGTGGCCGGAACTGGTCTCCCGGCAACCGGCGGAGCAACTCCGGACAGCTGGAGTCAGAGCGCCCCGCCGGACCAGGGGCAGGTCAGAGCTCGCCCCCGCTGCTCGTCGGTGTCGTACAGCCGCCAGACCGGCCAACGGGCCGCCTCTCTCAGGACCGGTCCTGACCTGCTGTTTTACTGTTCGGGTGGGGAAATTGAGCTACAAGTTCGCGCCGGTCAGCCCACGAACGTCTCCTGAGACTCATCGGATTCCGGATCGTTCCCCTCTGGTGCATGGTGCTCCGCGGTCCTGCGCCGCAGGTTCTCCACGTCGGTCAGGATGCCGACCAGCATCGTGTGCAGGTCGTTCAGCTGGTCCGCCGGGACGATCGGAGTGTGGTCACCGACTTCCGGCTCAAGGGCGTGCAGATGATCAAGGGCGTCCCGGGCGCCCTGCACCCCGAGATGGAGGGTCCTGCGGTGTGCGGCGGCACGCTGGCTGGGAGGTGGCGGAGGGTCCTCGGCGCGGGGAGCCTGGGTGGGGAGGGTGGGTGAAGCATCCTCGGTCCCCTGAGCGGCGCCGTACAGGAACAGCGCCGTCACGGGGTCCGTGGTGACGGGCTCCTCGCCGTACGAGCCACTGGTGGAGGCACCGCCGCTGGCCAGCGGCGTCTCACCGTTCGACGAGAGCACCGCTGGAGCCCGAACCGGCGCAGGATCCGCGGCCGACGTCGGCGATTCGGCCTGCGCCGCGCGTTCCGGGTCCGAGGCCACGACGACATCCCATTCGTACAGGGGCATTGGCACGCCATTGGTGTCGCGGGCGATGTGGTCTGGGGCGTCAAGGTCGACTTTGAAGTACACGTACGGCGGTTCGTCGGATGCTGCCGACTCCTTGCCGGTCAGGCTCTGCCTGGGCACGGAGTTCTGCGGCAGGTCTTCACTGCGGAAGGTGTTGGCGGCGAGCGCGAGTGTCCACAGGCCGAGTTCGTTCGACGGGCGTGAGAGCCCTTCGATGACCTTGTTCACGTCCAGCCGGAACGGGACGCCGCCCTTCTCCTTCTTACCCCCCAGCGACGAGCCGACGTTCCTAGTGAGGAGCTTGTCGGCGATCAGCGCGATACCGCCGGCCACCGCCAGGGTGAGGCGGGCGTCGTCGTCGCCGTCCATCGCCGGTGCGATCAGCTCGGTGAAGTCGTCGGCGGGCCGTGGGGTCCAGCCCTTGGTGACGTCGGTCGACAGCACACCACCGTTGTTCCAAGCATTTCGGGCCTGCTTGGTGACGAGTTTCTTCTTCGCACGCCAGGGCAGGTCGATGATCGGGCCGAGCAGTTCGCCAAACCCCTTCATGCTCATTCGCTGGCCGCCTTTGATGGCCTTGGCCTGGTCCTTGAGAAGCTCCAGGAGATCCGGCCGAGTAAGTGCGCTGACCAGGTAGATTCCACGCCACAGGGCGGTCCCGGGAGCAGCCGGATCGCCTCCGAAGACCTGTGGAAGCTCGGCCACGGGAATGCGGCCGACGGCAAGGCCGTACACCGACTGGAGATCAGCTGTGTTCCAGCGTGGATCGCCTTGCTGGATGATCCGCTTCAGGGCCCGGGTGACAACCTCGATGTTCTTGGCGGCTGCGTCCCACTGCATGAACTCGACGTGCACTGAAGCCAGTACGGAACGAATGGCGTCGTCAAAGATGTCCTCCGGAGACAGTACGCGGCCCTCGTGTCCCTCTACGCCGACGGCGATCTGTGCCGGAACTACGTAGGACTGGGCGATTTGAGCGGCCCGAAGCCCCGGTGCCGTCCCTTTCATCTCATTGTGGAACTCCTGCCTGAGTTCCTGCCGCCACCGAGCCCGGCCGGTGGCCAGTCGCTGTTCGAGCCCGGGCCCTGCGGCAGTCCCTGCCGCAGAAGCGCTGCCGAGCAGTGCTTCTGCGGCCAGGTTGGCCACTTCGGCGGCATCGGCACCGTGCCCGGCCAGTACCGCCCAGGCGCTGGCGAGTCGCGTGATGCCGTCACGGACAACGAGAACGTGGATCGGGTCCGCGCCGTCCTCGAAGGTGATCTCCACGGGGTGGGTGATCAGGTTGCGGGTGACGGATCGTGTGAGGATAGAGGTCGCGTAGCTGTTGAGCGACAGAGTCGCGTGGATGGTCTGCCACACGTGATTCCGAAGGTGGGCGAGGTTCTCGTAGCGGTATTGCACGATCGCAGCGGGGCGGCCCTCATGGGTGATTCCTTGGACTTGCGGGTCGGGCACCTCCATGACCTCCATGCCGGTACGAGGCTGGGGACCTGGGAAGAGCTCGCTGAGCAGGACGCGGGTGACCACCGATCGCAGCGTCGCCCCTTCGACGTTCTCGATCATCAGGAGACCCGATGGCTCGTCCGCCGCAGGCTGGAGCTGAACTACCAGCGCTTCGGGTCGAGTTGTAGAGCGTGCTATGGCCCCCCACGAAGGGCCCGGCAGCCAGGTGCCCGGATTGGACCGGCCCGCGGTGGTCACCGCCGTGCCATGAGTGTCGGTCGGGTCTGTAGGGAGTTCGGGCGAAATGTTGGTTACCCGGATCGGTTCCGTCCCCCAAAGAACGTCGAGGGAAAGAGCAGCGGGGATTCCGGTGGTCATGGGCGCAGATCTCCAATGAGTGGTCCGAAGTGGCCTGCGGCGGTCATGAGGACGGGCGGCACGTGACGACCGCCGTCCCGATTGCTATGAGGAGATTTCTCCCGGGATGTTCTTATCTGCCCAGCTCATCTCTGAGGAAGCAAGGGCGCCCTGCAGGTCTTGTGTGGGTAGCACCGGTGTTGATAGGCGGCGCATACCGCGAGCTTTGCGGGCGTCAGGAGATGCTTGACGTCGGTCGCAAGGCAAGGAAGGGCCCTCAGTGCGGGTGATTCCGGGGTCGGGGGTTCAAGAACTGGATCGCGGCCGTAAGTCGGTTCCAGGTAATAGCCCGGCTGGTATGGGTCAGGGCCAGCCCCGAGGTGCGTCCGGCGAGCCGAGTGCACAATCAGCTGAGCACGTCATGCTCAGTCTGTCGGGAATGCCGTTTGGGTATATGAGTGATGAGCGGTTCGGGGGACTCGGCGAGCACCTCGATGAGTTGCCTGGCGTGCTGGCATGCTGTCGCCTCAGCGCCTCAGCGCCTCAGCGCCTCAGCGCCTCAGCGCCTCAGCGCCTGTGCGGCTTTGGGGTTGACGTCCCTCGGGTAGACACCAAAGCAGCCCTTGACAATCCTCCTTGGGTGCGATATGGAACCCTGCTTGGGAAGGAGTCGGCGGTCAGCGAGGAGATCGTTCCATCTGTTCCGGTACCTCTGAAGCTCTGCGTCCGGAAGTTCAAGCACGCTCATCGTACGAAGTGGCAGCCGTCCGGAAATGCCGACGATGAAAACGGGGTCTTCGTGTGGGACGCGTGTCGTCTCGGCGATGTTCATCTGAAACTCCTGACCGTGCCGTCACCCTGGGCCCAGGTGATGGTGCGTCGTCGTAGCGCTGGCAACGCTTGCTGGTGACAACGTACGGATGAACCGCAGACACGTGCGGAAATTTTTAGCTGGATCATGCGGTAGATGCGCTAGTTGATGTACAGGAGTTGTACGGGTAGTGCGTACCTCCTCTACGCTGCCTCAGCTCAAGATGTCCTTGGCACGCGGGTAGTTGTCGAAGACCTGAGGGAGTGGGCTCATCCCGAGCTTGGTCAGGTGCGCCAGGGCGGCGGCGACTTCGGCGACTTCACCGAGGGTGCTGTCGCGCTGAACGACCCAGACGAACTCGTTTTCAGATGTCGGCAGCGTCCGAGGCAGGGTGGAGAGGCCGATCCTCTCGAACTCTTCGTTGATCTCCGCGCACAACTCTGAGCTGAGCCGGGCGCGTTCCGGCGCAGCGTGCTTCTTGATGAAGTGCATGGACAGGCGCTTGATGCCGTGATCGACCTCGACTGCGTGCTTAATAATTGTGAAGTCCATAACTCAATAGTCTACTGAATTAACAGGGGAGTTGCGAAGGGTAAGCTCGGATTCGACGGGCTGGAGAGGCCGACCCGGGACGATTGCTCATGGCTGGCGGCGGCACGGGCGTGGGAGCGGAACGGTCGGCGCTCTCGACGCGCCCCAGGACGGAGCTCAGTAGGACCGCGTTGATTCCTCGCCCTCTGGCTGAACCTCCGCAGCTGGCCTTTTCTCCGACGAGCGGAACGAGTACCCCGAGCGGCGGGGTGCTCACGGCCTGGTTCGGCGGATCGCCGTGACCGCGATTGAACTCGTCGACGTGGAGGGCCAGAAACTGTGGTGGTCGCGGGGTGCTGGGCCGGCAGCGGACACGTCCGGGCGGCGCCACCGGCCCTCCGCAGGGTGCCCCTGTCTGTTTGGGCAAGGTGCTGAGCCGGGATGGCGGCATGAAGACCTGGTTCGGCACTTACTGATCGTTTCAGAATGAGATCGGCGTGGTGCCCGAGGCGCCGCCCATACCGGCCCGCAGGGGCCGGATCCGAGGGCTGCCGCGACGTTCACGGGTTCCAGGTTGGTGAACAGTTGCCCCGCACCCGGCCACGCACATTCGGCTGTTCTACTCGGGCGGGTCCCAACGCCTCCTCGAGGTCATGCAGGGCGATGGATATTTCCAATCCATAGCCATGGCGGTGAGAGCTTCAATCACGGCGGGAGACCAGTTCCCATCCTTGATCAAAGTTTCGTCGAGAACTTCCCCACCACCGTAGGCGTGACCCGAAGAGGCTTTCGTGCCGAGGTTGGTGGTGTCGATGACCTCGTCTACCGGTACCGCCAATTGCCCGCTTCGCGCCCCCGCCGAATGCGTCGCGATGTGGATCTCAACGATTGGGGGTGACAGTGTGGCGGGCCCGACGACGGCCTTGAGTGCCCAGGGCATAAGGACATCAGATATGGCAGGGACCATCTCCTGGAAGGCTCGTTGCACTGCGTGCCAGTTCAATTTGCCGTGGCCCATCGGCCAGTGACGAATATCGGAGATCACCTCCAGAGATCCAGCCTCGGTGATACGCACGACCACCCGACAGGGGGCCGCCGCTCATCAAGCAGTGCAATCCCCCTGGGGCTTGAGGAGAGCCAGAGTTCGATCTCCCGACTACTTGCCCTTTCGAGATGCCAGGAGTTCGCTTTTAAGCCATTGCCACCCGCCCAGACCCCCATCCGTTCGGTCAGGTGGTGCAACTCCGTTTCGGAGAGCGCGCTGATCAACGTGTCGTGCATCCCAGTTGCCAGACGGAGTCGGCGACGTCCCAGCGGAAGCGCGACACTCGTGATGGCGCGCAGGTGCACGGCAGGCTGGGCGTAGGCCCGCTGGTCCTGCCTGAACGGCCGATGTGCATGGGGTGATCGGGTTGCGTATCTTCCCATGAACCCCTGGCTGTGATCGGCACCGGCCGCGGCGAGCAGGCTGGCCATCATCTGCCGATTCGCTCGGACGTTGCGCCCGTCGAGGCGAATCTGGATGCTCCCGTCCGTCACGATCGGTGCCGGGACCAGGCCCCGATCGATACGGACGACGAGGACCACCTTGTCGCTGTCCTCCAGCGGGACCTCGATCACCTCCGGCGTCCAAGCGGGTCGTAGGTGGTGGCTATCTGGTTGACGAGTTTTTCCTTCTCCTTACGGCTGACGCCGACAATGCCGGTCGGGACACCGTGAGTGCCGGAGTCCTCGGCAACGCCGATGAGGACCATGCCGCCGTAGCTGTTGGCTAGCGCGGCGACAGCATCGACGGGCTTCTCGCCACCGCGCTTGTACTCCACCGTCAAGTTCTCGGGTATGCCAAGCGAGACGAAGTCCTGGACCATGGCCAGAGTGACGTTGCCGCTGGGTGTGGTTAGCAATGGGTGCACCGTCACAGCCTCCACCGCCATCAGGCCGCCCCGCCTGCAGATTCGTGACATTGACCGCGCTGGATAGGCGATGGGCCATACCGGGTTCGTGACGGGTTCCGCCGCCCGGCCTTACCCCGCCGGTTGTTCTCTGGCGGAGATCATCATTGAGGCCCCCCGCGGCAGCACCAACCTGGGCAGCACGACCATGCTGTCGTCTTCTCGTACGGTGTGGCGGCGCGTGAACTGAGCCTCAATGCCGGATCGGACGTGGGCACGTCGAGCAACCCGGGACCGGCGATTGTGGTCGCGACGCTGGGCCTTCCACTGTCGGTGCTGGATGCGGTTGGCCTGCATCCTGACGGCGTCTGCCGAGGCACCTGGATGCATCGCCTCGATGACTTTGGCGATGGCAACTGCGGAGGCGCGGATCAGCAGCAGGAGAGCCGTGGTCAGAAGGAGTGGATACACGAGCCAGAGCGGTGCACCTGCCGCGAGGAGTTCAGAGATCAAGCCGTTCAAGGTGTTGCCGTCCTCGATAGTCGGGGTCTTACGACTGGGAGGGGCGCGACAGCCCCGAGCCTCGTGTCTTAGTCCGGATCGAAGGGAGGGCCCCTAGTGGAGCCCTCCCTGGTAGCTGATCGATGTTTGGTTCAGGCATCGCCCTTCATGTTCAGCTCGTCAATGACGTTGAGGTTCCTCGACGTGAGGACCACTCCCCCGAGAACGGTGGCCTCGTCGCTCGAAGGCCCTCACAACCGAGCTGCAACTCCCGGTGGGTTAGAAGTAAGAGACCGGTCCGACGGAGGCGCCAACGTGATACGTGGCAATTTCACCGCCGATGTGGGCTCAATGTTCATGACCAATTCGATGATCCAACCGAAGAACGCTAGTGCAGCGTTCAATGGTGTGTGGTGTGCTCGCAATTTCTGTGCTCCTTTTGGCGGGTAGGGAGTGCTAGAACTCCCCGCCACCGCACGGCCTCTGGCGCGTGGACCGTGCGGCAGCGGGACTCTCCAGTACTGCCAGATCCGCCGCTACGTGCCGTCGTAGCCAAGGTCGGCGAGGATCCCGTCCTTGTACGCCCGGTTGACCTTCTTTACGGCCCTCCGACGGATTCGGGTAGCACGTTTCGGATCGGTGCCCGGGGCGAGCCATTCGGCCACCGTCTTGGAATCTTCGCCCAAGACCTGAAACAGGACGAAGACGTCTGCCTCCTCCTGCGTAAGGAAGCCCAGCGCGCGGATACCCTTGACGAGTTCGAACAACTCGTGGTTGAGCTCCAGCACTTCACCGATGTTTGGGTCGCCCACGTGGAGTTCCGGGTTTTCGTCTCCCACCAGGATCTCGATCGTGGCGCGGAGGCTGCTGACCTGGTTGGTGACACACGCGTTCAAATATGAGTCGAGGTGCTCGACCGGCCCGCGGTTCACCAGCCGAGTGTGCAGACTCAGCATGATGTTGGACCACATGTCCTCGGCCAGGGTGTGGCCGGCCTTCTTTGCCATGCGCCCGTGATGGAGGGCCCGCTGCTCCACGGCCCTCCTCACCTGCTCGTGGCACTCGGGCGACAGTTCGCCCTGGGCCTCCCGGGCCCGCTCGGCCTCGCGCGTGCCGCTCTGCCCTCCCGCGGATGGTGGACTACTGGGTGCGGAACGGCTCTTGCCGCGCAACTCCTGGGCCATCGGCCCCTCCCGGTGCTTGCGTTCTGCTTGGTCACCAGCTCTCAGTCGCAGAACAGACCGTTTGTCACCGCTCTCGCGAACTTTCTTCATGGATTCCTCTCGGCACCCGCTGGTTGACCCTCGGTTCACGTCATCAGCTGATCCTCCGCCGATAGGTCACCGCTGCACCACCGGGCTCCGCTTCGGGCTGAGGGGCCTGCGGCAGCGGCGCGTGGACGATGGCACCCTTGTTCGCCTCGGGGATCAGGCCGTACACGAGGACACATGAGGCGTCGATCCGGCCGGGGCTGTCCGCGTCGGTCGGCATCCACGTGGCCCACTCGTTCTCCAGGTCCGTCATCATGCCGCGCAGCCGGACCCGGTCCTCCACCATCTGCTGAGCGATCGGCTCCGCCCTCAACAACTTGCCCTGCTTGGGTGGCGGCGTCGATCAGCGGCATCAGCTTGTTCGCCGGGATCTTCCCCTCGTCCTGCAACGCCTGCCACGCCGTGGAGATGGCGAGGGTGCACATGTCCCGGCCGAAGTTCCATTCGACGTAGATCACGGCGGCATTCGTCTCGTGCGCGAGGAGACAGGCCCGCCTCGACCACTCCACCGACGACATCGCCGCCGACACGTCATGCGTGATCCACACCCGGTTGCGTCGCCGAGGAACCCGCCGATGACGCCGGCGACATCCCGGCCGCCGCCGGACGGGTCGGCCCGCGACCGGCTGGTACCTGAAGAAGGCCCCCAGGACGCTCACCCAGTCCCAGTCCCAGTGAGGGGTGGGCCGTTCCCCGGGGTGCCCGTGCGAGGCCGGGGTGTCTCCGGCCGCGCAGAGGCGTGCTGGATGCCGATCAAGGACCGGCTCACCCGCCATGGCCTCCGCCATGGGCACCGGACGCTGATGGAGGAACTGGGCACTCCGAAGGTCCTCATGGATGAGCGGATGGGGCACGAGGACGGATCGGTCGGTGCCCGCTACAGCCACGTCACCGACTCGATGCGGGCTCTGCTGATGGAGCAGCTGACCGAGGTCTGGTTCGAATCGCTGGATGTCCGCCTCGCGTTGTGCCCACAGTCGCCTGTCCCGGCACTGGACCGGCTGTTGCAGGAATGTGCCGCGACGAGGTAATCCGCTGTTCAAGATCACATCCCACTGACATCCTAGACGCTCCAGGAACGCAATCAGGGCCGGTCTCCTGTGAAGGAAACCGGCCCTGACCTGGTACTTCTCTGTCGGGGTGGCGGGATTTGAACCCACGACCTCTTCGTCCCGAACGAAGCGCGCTGCCAAGCTGCGCTACACCCCGATTGTCGCTCGCGTGGCGGCGACATCAGTTACTTTAGCGGACCCGTGGCCTGAGGCGAAATCCGGTTTTCCCCGGTGGGCTGGTGGGGCCGGATTTCGCGGGGCCGGGTCGGGCTACCGCCTCGCTGTCAGGGTCAGCAGGGTTGACTCCGGAGCGCATGCGAAGCGCACCGGGGTGTAGCGGTTCGTGCCGCAGCCTGCGGAAACGTGCAGGTAGGAGCGGTTGCCGCCGGATTCGTGGGCGGAGAGGCCCTTGACCCGGGCGGTGTCCAGGTCGCAGTTGGTGACCAGTGCTCCGTAGAACGGGATGCACAGCTGCCCGCCGTGGGTGTGGCCCGCGAGGATCAGGGGGTAGCCGTCCGTCGTGAACGCGTCCAGGGCGCGCAGGTACGGGGCGTGCACCACCCCGATCGAGAGGTCCGCGCCCGCTTCCGGGCCGCCCGCGACCTGCTCGTACCTGTCCCGTTTGATGTGCGGGTCGTCCAGACCGGTGAAGGCGATCTCCATCCCGTCCACCTTCAGCCGCCCGCGCGTATTGGTGAGGTTCACCCAGCCCGCCGCGTCGAAGGCGTCCCGCAGGCCCTCCCACGGGTTGTGCACCACGCCCACCGCCGGCGCCTTGCCGTTGAGGCCGTGCTTGCCCTGCGCCTTCTCGAAGAGGTAGCGGGCCGGGTTGCGGAACTTGGGGCCGTAGTAGTCGTTCGACCCGAACACGTACACACCCGGGAATTCGAGCAGCGGGCCCAGCGCGTCCAGGACCTCCGGTACGCCTTCCGGGTCCGAGAGGTTGTCCCCGGTGTTGACCACGAAGTCCGGCCGCAGCCCCGCCAGGGACTGGAGCCAGCGCTGCTTCTTGCGCTGGCCGCCGACCATGTGGATGTCCGACACCTGGAGTACGCGTACGGGCCGGGCGCCCGGCGGCAGTACCGGAACCGTCACCCGCCGGAGGCGGAACGAACGCGCCTCGAATCCGGCGGCGTAGGCGATGCCTGCCGCGCCAACGGCCGTGATTCCTGCGGTGACTTTGAGGGGGATCCCATAGCGTGCGCGCATGGCCCCATCGTCGCAGACAGCCGGGCACCGCAAAATCTGCGGGCGCCGTGCGGACCGCACCTGCGACACTTGGGCGTATGACCACGCTCAAGTCCAAGCTGCACGCAGAACTCACCGATGCCATCAGGGCACGCGACGAGCTGCGCTCCTCGACGCTCCGGCTGACCCTCTCCGCCATCACCAAGGAAGAGGTCTCGGGCACCTCGGCACGCGAGCTGACCGACGACGAGGTGCTGAAGGTGATCGCCAAGGAGGCGAAGAAGCGCCGTGAGGCGGCGGACGCCTTCGAGCAGGGCGGCCGTACCGAGAGCGCCGCGCGGGAGAAGGCGGAGGGTGAGCTGCTCGCCACGTATCTGCCGAAGCAGCTGAGCGACGAGGAGCTGGGCGCGATCGTCGAGCAGGCCGTCGGCGAGGCCAAGGCGTCGGGCGTTGAGGGGCCGCGTGCCATGGGCGCCGTCATGAAGATCGTGAACCCGAAGGTGGCCGGGCTCGCCGACGGCGGCCGGGTGGCGGCCGAGGTGAAGACGCGGCTCGCCGGCTGAGCCGCCCGGCCGCCCGCGCCTGTGCCCGCACCCGTGTTTGTACCTGTGCCCGTTCGTACCCGTGCCGGTTCCCGTACTCGCACCTGCTGTGACGAGCTCACCCGTTGATCCAGGTGGGTGCGGGGGTGGCTGGGCGGCCGGGTACGGGGCGGTGAACTGACGGAGGGGGGGGCCCGGGGGGCACCCGGCGCCCCCCCCCCGCCGCCGGGCCCGGGGGGGCCGGGCCCGCGGGGCCGCCCCGACGCCCTGCGCCACTCGGCGCCCCGCGCCCGCCGTACGACCTTGCTGATCCG
>NZ_JBHYWP010000016.1:89118-94693 GCF_042751845.1 Streptomyces sp. NPDC059398
GCGGGGGGGGGGGGGGGGGGGTCTGCTGGGGGGGGGGGGGCGGGGGCGCCCCCGGGGCCCCCCCCTTCCCGTCTGCCGTGCCGGTTCGGCCCCGGTCTATCTCCGGTGGTGGCCGTGGCCGTTGTTTCCGCCGGTGAAGCCCGGTGGGAACGAGATGCCGCCGCCGTCGCCCGGCTGGCCGCCCCCGTTGCCCTGGTCGCCGCCGTTGCCGTTGTCGTCGGCTCCGCCGTTGTCCGTGGCGCCGTTGCCCTGGTCGCCGCCGGCCTGGTGGTCGTGGCTCTTGCCGCCGCTGGAGTGGCCCCGCGGGACGTCGACCTGGTTGAAGGAGGGCGTCTCGGAGGGGGACAGGGCGCCGGTCATCGCCGTCTTCCAGATGGGGCCGGGGAGGCAGCCACCGCAGACCTCGTCGTAGTAGTGGCCGCCGATGTTGATGTTGGTCATCGGGATCTGCCGCGAGCCGTCGCTGCCGACCCAGACGGCCGTCGCCAGGTTGGGCGTGTAGCCGACGAACCACGCGTTCTTGCGCTCGTCGGTGGTACCCGTCTTGCCCGCGTTGTCGCGGTCGCTGAGGCCGGCCTGCTTACCGGTACCGTCCGCGACCACGCCCTTCAGCATCTGGTTGATGGTGTCGGCGGTGTGCTCGCTCATCGCCGACGAGCACGACGACTTCGGCACCGGGATCTGCTTGCCGCCCGGCGCGGTCACCGACTCGACGGCGATCGGTGAGCAGTACGTCCCGCGGTTGGCGAAGGTGGCGTACACCGAGGCCATCGCCAGCGGGGTCGACTCCTGGCCGCCGAGGGTGGTGGAGGGCACGGCTTGGAGCGGCTTGTTGTTGCCGCGGATGTAGCCGACCTTGTCGGCCATGGTGATCGTCTCGCAGAGGCCGGCCTTCTGCTCCAGCCGCGCGAAGTACGTGTTGATCGACTTGCCCAGCGCGCTGGTCATGTCGAATGTGCCCTTCTCGGTCGTGAGCTCGTTCTGCACGGACCAGGGGCTGGAGTCGGCCGGCTGGTTCTGGCAGTTGTGGAAGCTCGTACCGGGCAGGGAGATCTTCGAGCCTGTCGTGAAGCTCTGCGACGGGCTGATGCCCTTCTCCAGCGCGGCGGCCGCGGTGATCGGCTTGAACGTCGAGCCCACCTGGAAGCCCGCGTACGTCCCGCCCATCTTGTTGTCGACCGAGAGGTTCAGCACCGTCTCGTGCTTCGACGGGTCCAGGCCGTACGGACGGGACTGGGCCATCGCGAGGATCTTCCCGGTACCGGGCTGGACCTGCACCACGGCGTCCGCGATCTTGTCGTCCTTGTTGACCCGGGAGGTGGCCGCGACGTTGGAGGACGCCTGGGCCTTGGGGTCCAGGGTGGTCTTGACGGTCAGACCGCCGACCGACCAGAGCTTCTGGCGCTCCTCCTTGGTCTTGCCGAAGGCCGGATCCGTCAGGAACACCTTGCGGACGTAGTCGCAGAAGAAGCCCGCGCCCTTGACCGCGGTGATGCAGCCGCTCTTCGGCCTGGTGACCTTCAGCTTGATCGGCTCGGCCATCGCCTTGTCGGCCTGCGGCTGCGAGATGGAGTGGACATCGGCCATCCGCTGCAGCACGGTGTTGCGCCGCTTGGTGGCCTCGGCCATGTCATTGATCGGGTCGTAGCGGCTCGGTGACTGGACAAGACCCGCGAGCAGCGCGGACTGGCCGATCGTCAAGTTCTTCGCGGACGTGGAGAAGTACCGCTGGGCCGCGGCCTCGACGCCGTACGCCTGCTCACCGAAGAAGGTGATGTTGAGGTAGTTCTCCAGGATCTTCTTCTTGCCGAGCGACTTCTCGACCTGGATCGCGTACTTCAGCTCGCGGACCTTGCGGCCGAGGCTCTTCTGCTGGGCCTCGGCGACCTTGGTCGGGTCGTCGCCCGCCTCCTCGACGAAGACGTTCTTGACGTACTGCTGGGTGAGGGTCGACGCACCCTGGGCCGCGCCGCCCTCCTGCGCGTTGCGGTTGAGCGCGCGTGCCACGCCCTTCACGTCGATCGCGCCGTGCTGGTAGAAGCGCGCGTCCTCGATCGCGACGAGCGCCTTCTGCATGTACGGCGAGATGTCCTGGAGCTTCACCACCGTGCGGTCCCGCTCGTAGACCGAGGCGATCTGGTTGTTGTCGGCGTCCAGGATCGTGGTCCGCTGGCTGAGCGGTGGCGTCTTCAGGCTGGCGGGGATGTCGTCGAATCCCTTGACGGTGCCCTTGGCCGCGAGCCCCAGCGCTCCGGCTGCCGGCAGCGCGATGCCCGCCAGTACAGCTCCGGAGAGCGCGGCGACACCGAGGAATTTGGCGGCCTGCTGGGTCTTGGTGAGACCCCCGCCGGAGCGCTTCTTTGGCATGAGGGCAGCCTACGTGGTGGAGAAGGAGCAGCTTCATTCGCCGGACACGCGGACATGCCTTGGCCTAAGCTGCACCTAACTGTCACAGCAGTGCCCTCCCGTATCAAGTCTCTATCAAGCCGCATGGCGCGAAGTCACCCTCCCCGAATAGGCGTGACCACGCGACTGCATATGCCCCATGTGTAACCCGCTGTCCGATGTGGCGCGGATGAACTGCCCCGTTCTGTCCGGGTTGTCGGCTATGCCCCTCGCTCACTCCGTTGGGTGATCTCGCGCGTACGCATAGTCCGTTCGGGCCATTCAAGATTGGGCCCGAAGGGGGTGTTGCGCTGTGCCCACCTTCCGTAACGTCCTCAACTGGCAGCGGTGAATATGCCGCTGCCGCCGTGGGGGAGCCTCGAATTCGGGAGAGGACGGCGCCGGGATGGGCTGGGTAACTGACTGGAGTGCGCAGGCGGCCTGCCGCACTACGGATCCGGACGAACTGTTCGTACAAGGGGCAGCGCAGAACAGGGCCAAGGCGGTGTGCACCGGATGTCCGGTGCGTACGGAGTGCCTGGCCGACGCGCTGGACAACCGCGTCGAATTCGGCGTGTGGGGTGGCATGACCGAGCGGGAGCGGCGCGCACTGTTGCGCCGGCGCCCCACCGTCACCTCGTGGCGGCGGCTGCTGGAGACCGCGCGCACCGAGTACGAGCGCAGTACGGGCATTCTGCCCGCGATCGTCGCGGACGACGAAGCGTTCGAGGAGACGTACGCCGCTGTGGGATAGCCCCGGGCGGGCAGGGCGGACTCAGGCCGGGGAACGACCGGCCGCGAGGCGTTCACCGATCGCCCGGAGACCTGCCAGGTCGTGGACGTCGCCGGGCAACGCGGCGACCTCGGCCACGGCCACCTCCGGGTGGAGCGTGGTGAAACGGTCGCGGGTGCGCTGCTCGCGGGCGAGTACCTGCATGCGTTCGGCGTGCAGTCGGAGCAGACCGGCGGTCAGTACGTCGACCGTCGGCTCCGGCATGGCATCTGCCGCCCCGGGCAGGGCTTCTGAAGTGCCGGCCTCCGGGGATGCCTCGGCGGGATCTCCGGCTGCTGCCTCTACGGGTGTTCCTGCGGGTGTTCCTGCGTCTGTCGTCGCTACGTCTTCTGCCTCTGCCTCTGAGTCTGATGAGTCTGTGTGGTGCTCCGCGTGTTCCGCGGGCGGCTCGGAAAGTTCGCCGTGCTCCGTGGCTCCGGGCCTGGGAGAGGGGCCCGTGGAGTCACGAACTGCTTCATTCCCGGCCTTCTGATCCACAATGCCGCTGTCGTCAAGATTTTCCGCGGCGGCCAGCGCTCGCTCCGCCGTGAGCCGCGCGGCCCCGCTGCCGTGTACCCGGTTGAGCACCAGGCCGGCCAGCGGCATCCCGTCGGCGGCCAGCCGCTCCACGAAGTACGCGGCCTCCCGCAGCGCGTCCCGCTCCGGTGCCGCTACCACCAGAAAGGCCGTGCCCGGCGCCTGGAGCAGCCGGTACGTCGCGTCCGCGCGGGTGCGGAAGCCGCCGAACATGGTGTCCATCGCGGCGACGAAGGTCTGCACATCGCGCAGGAACTGGCCCCCCAGCAGCTTGCCGAGCGTGCCGGTCATCATCGACATGCCGACATTGAGGAACTTCATCCCGGCCCGGCCGCCGGCCTTCGCCGGGGCCATCAGCAGCCGGATGAACTTGCCGTCGAGGAAGGAGCCGAGCCGCTTCGGCGCGTCCAGGAAGTCGAGCGCCGACCGGGACGGCGGGGTGTCCACGACGATCAGGTCCCACTCGTCGCGCGCCCGCAGCTGGCCCAGCTTCTCCATCGCCATGTACTCCTGCGTACCGGCGAAGCCCGCGGAGAGCGACTGGTAGAAGGGGTTGCTCAGGATCGAGTCGGCCCGCTCGCTGTCCGCGTGCGCCTCGACGATCTCGTCGAACGTCCGCTTCATGTCCAGCATCATGGCGTGCAGTTCACCGTCGCCGGTGGCCTTGATGCCCGCCACCCGGCGCGGGATGTTGTCGAGCGAGTCGATCCCCATGGACTGGGCGAGCCTGCGTGCCGGGTCGATGGTCAGCACGACGGCCCTGCGGCCCCGCTCGGCCGCCCGTACCCCCAGCGCCGCCGCGGTCGTGGTCTTGCCCACGCCGCCGGAGCCGCAGCACACGATGATGCGGGTGGCCGGATCGTCGAGGAGCGGGTCGATGTCGAGGAAGGGCGCGCTGTCCAGGGTCATGACGTGATGTGCCTCCGCACTTCCGTCGCCAGCCGGTAGAGCCCGGCCAGATCCATTCCGTCGCCGAGCAGCGGGAGTTCGTAGGTGGGGAGCTCCAGTTCCGCCAGCACGGCGCGCTGTTCGCGCTCCAGCTCCACCCGCTCCGCGTGGTCGACGGCTTCGGCGAGCAGCGGGGTCACCAGCTTCGCCGCGCCGCTGACGCCCGCCCGGGTGAGCGCCTTGGCCACCTCCTTGCGGCGGTCGCCCGACACCGTACGTACGGTCTGCTCGTCCAGGAGCGCGGGGCGGACCATGTTCACGATGACGTTGCCCACCGGCAGGTCGGCCGCGCGCAGTTCGGCGATGCCGTCCGCGGTCTCCTGCACCGGCATCTCTTCGAGCAGCGTCACCAGATGCACCGCGGTCTCGGGGGACTTGAGGACCCGCATCACGGCCTGGGCCTGATTGTGTATCGGTCCGATCTTCGCGAGCCCCGCCACCTCGTCGTTGACGTTGAGGAAGCGGGTGATGCGGCCCGTCGGCGGTGCGTCCATGACGATGTGGTCGTAGGCGAAACGACCCTGCCTGGTCTTGCGGCGCACGGCCTCGCACGCCTTGCCGGTGAGGAGGACGTCCCGTACACCGGGCGCGATGGTCGTGGCGAAGTCGATGGCGCCGAGCTTCTTCAGGGCCCGGCCCGCGCTGCCCAGCTTGTAGAACATCTGGAGGTAGTCGAGCAGGGCGCGTTCGGCGTCGATCGCCAGGGCGTACACCTCCCCGCCGCCGGGGGCCACCGCGATCTTCCGCTCCTCGTACGGGAACGCCTCCGTCTCGAAGAGCTGCGCGATGCCCTGCCGGCCTTCCACCTCCACGAGGAGCGTGGGGCTTCCCACCCGACCGAAGGGTCACCCCCGCGCCGCGGGGGCCCGGGGGTTTGGCGGTCCCCCCCTGCGCCCCACACCCCAGCGCCCGCACACGTCTTATCTACCTAAC
>NZ_JBHYWP010000017.1:0-17333 GCF_042751845.1 Streptomyces sp. NPDC059398
CAGGTCGGGGCGGGGTACTGCGGAGTCTCCGCGGCAGGTGCCGCGCCCGGGTCAGAACCAGTGCAGGCAGTGCGGGGGGCGCTCGACGCGGAAGAGCGCGTCGGCGAGGGCGGCCGCCCCGGGGTGGTGGGCCCGGATGTGTCCGGCGCGTACGAGCGTGCTCGGGGCGGTGCCGCCGAGGTAGACCGAGCCCAGGTCGCTCACGTCCAGGGACAGATCGGGCTTCCGGCGCGTCGGGACGCAACCGGCCTTGCCGTCCTGGACGGTCAGCAGGTAGCGACTGTGTTCGCCGAGGAACGGGTCGTGGACGTCGAGGACGAGTTCGCCGTCCGCGGACCAGCCGCGCGCGGTCAGTGCACGGGGGACGTCCAGGAGCCGCACCCAGAGCCAGTCGTTGTTGCCGCTCACCTCGGCGGCACGGAAGTCCGCGAACTGCCAGCGCAGCGGGTGCTCCGGCGGGACGTGCTTGAACACGACCTGAGCCACCAGGTCGTGTCCCAGTACGAAGCGGGCCAGGGCGGTGAAAACGGCGTCGTCGGTGGCGATGGTCTCGTCGACCGTCAGGGTCTGGGCCTCGCCGATCGAGTAGCTGGCATACCCGTCCGGGACGCCGTCCGCGTCCCGGTGCACGGCGATGTAACGCGGGGCCGGCGAGACCGGGGGCTGCCCCGCACGCAGGGCCCACCAGCGGTGCGGCCGGGACAGCGCGCCGGGCTGGGCGCGGCGGTACCGGTCGTAGACCTCTTCCAGGATTTCGCCGCACTCGTCGCGCCGCAGCACCTCGACCGAGCCGCTCTCCGAGCCGTTCTCCGGTCCGGTCGCCGGCGCGTCGGCCGCTGTGCGCACCCGGGGAACGGCGAGGGCCGCCTTGTGGTGCGGCACCGTCAGCTGTGTCGTGTGGGTCGCGGGTCCGTAGCCGAACCTGCCGTAGATCGGGGCCTCGGAGGCCAGCAGTACGGAGAGGAACTCCCCCCGGGCCCGCAGCTCGGCGAGCTGATGCCGCATCATCGCGCTGAGCACGCCCTGGCGCCGGTGCGAGGGGAGGACGCCGACGGCGGTCACCCCCGCGGCCGGGACGAGGGTGTCACCGGGCAGGGTGAGCTCGAAGGAGTACGCGGCGGCGGTGCCGACGGGCCGCCCGTCCGCCGCCAGGGCGAGCAGGCAGCGGTCCGTTTCGAGCGCCGACCACCAGTGCCCCCCGCCCTCCACCGGGGTGTCCGGGAAGAGCCCGAAGGCAGTGTGAAGTGTGGTGACGAAGACCTCGAAGTCCTCATCGGTCGTCGTACGGATCTCCATTGCCACCCATGCCTCCTGGAAAGACCGCACCATGACTCGTGGTGCGGTGGAACCACCATGCAACGTCGGCCTGCGCCCGCGGCAGGCGTGTTGCTGCTTCCGCCGCGGCAGCGCAGGGGGCTCTCACGGGGTGCTCCGCTGCTGACGGCCTCATGCGGTACTCCGCTGCGGGCGGCCGATGATCACGGCGCCGCGGAAGCGCTCTGCGGAGATGACCGACATCGTGTCGAGCGACGCGTCGGTGACCGGCAGCAGATGGGCGTCGACCCAGGTGTCTCCCGTGGCCGCGTTGGCCCAGGGGTCCTCGATCACGACGGCGCCCGGTACGGCACTGTGGCAGAGCACCCAGTGCGGCACGTCGAACCCCTGCATCGCGGCGAGTGAGACCAGGAGCAGCGCGTGTTCTCCCCCGGCGAGCGTGCGGCGGAGCGAGGCCATGGAGAGGCGCCTCGCGTCCACCGGGACGCCGGCCTGTCCGGCGTCCGAACGGGAGGCGTGCTGGAGCAGGGCCCGCCACTCCTGCTCGTCCCCCTCGTAGTGGTCGAGCAGGACGGGTCCGTCCGCGTCGAGGTGGACCGTGACGGGGGACAGCGGCCATGTCCTGCGGACGGCGACGCCAAGACCGACGGGCTCGCAGGCGGGGAAGTTGGTGGCCTCGCGCCACAGCCTCAGTTCCGCCCGGCGGTCCAGTGTCTCCAGCGGCAGCGTTCCCGCGTGCGCCTGCGCGACCAGGGCGGTG
Organism: Streptomyces sp. NPDC059398; assembly: GCF_042751845.1. Lineage (NCBI taxonomy): Bacteria > Bacillati > Actinomycetota > Actinomycetes > Kitasatosporales > Streptomycetaceae > Streptomyces > Streptomyces sp. NPDC059398. The sequence goes on from NZ_JBHYWP010000017.1 coordinate 2,036, forward strand.
ACGGCACCGCACGTGAAGTGCGTGGTCTGCCCGTAGTACGGGGGTTCGGCGGGCGGCTCCCCGCACAGCCAGCGCACGTAACCGGTGGCCGGACCTGCCGCGTCCGGTGCCGGTACGAGCGGGGGACGCAGCGCGGTGAATCCGGCGGCTGCCGCGTCCTCGGGGCGCGCCGTCCAGCCCTCCCACTTGACCTGCGCCAGTCCCCGGTCGCGTGCGTGGGCGACGACGGCCGAGACGGCCGCCGGGACATCGCCCAGGGCATCGACGATCTTCAGATACGCCGTGTCCGGGCGCGCCGTCACGAGCGCGGCAGCGGCCCAGTTCCCCTCGCCGTCACCGGGTACGGCCACGAGGTGAGGAGCGTGGGCGGAGCGGTCCACCGTGCGCCAGCGCCCGGGTATCCCGTGGCCTCCGAGCCGCAGTTCCAGCTCCGCCGTACCGGGTCCGAACGGGACGACGACGCTCTGCACGGCTGTCTTGTACGAGGACGGCATTCCGGTACTCCTGGGGGCAGGGGGACGACGTTCGGTTCCGGGGCGGTGGACCGTCCGGGGGCCAGTGGCATGCGGTCCGGTGGCATGCGGTCCGGTGGGGACGGGCTCCGCCGGTGTCATGCGCGGGACTTCCGGAGAACCCAGACGAAGTACGGGGCTCCGACCAGGGCGATCATGAGCCCCACCGGTATCTGGGCCGGTGCGACGAGCGTGCGGCCCAGGGCGTCGGCCGCACACACCAGCACCCCGCCGAGCAGCATCGCGACCGGGATCGAGCGCCCGTGGCGGGCCCCCACCAGTGACCGTGCCAGATGGGGGGCGACGAGTCCCACGAACCCGACGACGCCGACCGCGACGACGCTGAGCGCCGCGAGTACGGCGGCGATCGCCAGTGCGGTGAAGCGGGTGCGTGCCACCCCGACTCCGACGATGCGCGGGGTGTCCTCGTCCACGGCGAGCAGGTCGAGCCTGCCACGCATGGCGAACAGCACGGGAAGCGCGAGCGCCAGGGCCACCGCGACCGGTACGGCGTCGGGCAGCGTGCGGCCGTAGGTCGTACCGGAGAGCCAGGTGAAGATCCGGGGCGTGTTGTACGGGTCGGCACGCAGCAGGAGGAAGGTGGTGACGGAGCTGAGGCCGTACCCGCAGCCGATGCCGATCAGGACGAACCGGTCGGGCAGGAATCCGCCCCGCCAGGACAGCAGGGCGATCACCGCGAATGTGGCGAGCCCGGCCGCGACCGCGACCGCGATGAGCACGGGACGTCCGCCGGGCATGCCTGACGTGACGACGCCCGCCGCCCCCAGCCCGGCGCCTGCCGTGATGCCGAGCACCCCGGGCTCCGCGAGCGGGTTGCGCACCACGCCCTGTACGACGCATCCGGCCAGTCCGAGCGCCGCACCGGCCAGGACCGCCGCGATCACCCTCGGCACCCGGTCGTCGAGCGCCTGGCCGATCAGGCCGGGGGCGCCGCCCCGGGCCCAGAGCACGACGTCTCCCGTGCGCAGCCAGAGGCTGCCCGCCAGAACCGCCACAAGGACCGCACCCGCCAGGAGTGCCACCGCGCCGCACACCACGAGCAGGAACGCGCGGCGCGACCGTGCGGCGATCCGTGCAGGCGGAGGCTGCCGCAGCCGTCCGGTGTCACGGAGGCGGAGGGCGAGGATCACGATCACGACGGAGCCGAGCAGCGCGGTGGGCACGCCGGTGGGGATGGAGGCGGCTCCGTCCGCGCCCTGCACAGCGCGCAGTGTGGCGTCCGCGAGCAGGATGAGCAGCGCGCCGAGCAGCCCGGCGGCGGGCACCAGGAAGAGGTGCAGGCGCAGGGCCCCGACCCGCGTCGCGATCAGGCGGGCCAGGACGGGTGCGCCGAGGCCGACGAAGGAGATCGGGCCCGCGAGCGTCACCGCCGTGCTGGTCAGGAGGACCGCGCAGAGCACGGCGGTCACGCGGGTGCTGCGGATCGGCACCCCGAGGGTGGACGCGGTGTCGTCACCGAGGTTCATCACGTCCAGCCGCCGGGACAGCGCCAGCGCGACGCACAGCACCACGCCCAGCAGCGGCAAGGCGCGTACCGACGCGTCGATGTTCAGCTGCGCGAGCGAACCGCTGCCCCAGGCGAAGAGGCCGGTCGTGTTCTTGTCGAACAGGATGAGGAGCATCCCGGTCCCCGCGTCCAGGGCCATCGCCGTGGCCGATCCGGCGAGGATGAGGCGGGTACCGGCGGTGCCCGCGGCCCGGCCCGCAAGGAGCAGCACGAGTGCCGCCGCGACCAGGCCACCGGCGAAGGCGACGGCACCCGAGGCCCACAGCGGGACGGCTATACCGAATGCCGCGACGAGCGTGAGCGTGAAGTAGGCCCCGGCCGTGACCGCGAGGGTGTCGGGAGAGGCGAGCGTGTTGTGCGTGACGGACTGGAGCAGGGTGCCGGCGCAGCCGAGTGCGAAGCCCACCGCCACGCCCGCGAGCAGACGCGGTACGCGCGAGCCGGTGAGGATCTCACCGACCGGCGCTCCACCGGTGGCGCCGCCCGTGAGAGAGCGCACGAGGTCGCCGAAGCCGACATCCGAGGTTCCCTGCGTCAGATGCCACATGCCCACCAGGGCGGTCACGAGGAGGAGAAGGACCAGGACGGCCACCCCGGCGGCGCCGCCACCCTGCTTCTCACGGGGCAGCGGCATCCCGCCGGGAGCCGCTGTACGGGCTGTGTTCACTTCTTCTTGTCGAGTACGTCGGCGTACGCGTCGATCGCCTGCTCACAGGAGCGCGGGCCGCCGGCGCCCCACACCCGCGCGGGGAAGGAGTGCGCGCGGCCTTCCTTCACGGCCGGCAGGGTCTTCCAGATCGGGTTCTTCTTCAGCGCCGCGACGTATCCGCCCGCGCCCTCGTCGTTGGCGTAGAACAGGTTGGCGTTGCCCACCGCGGTGAGCCCCTCGGCGTCGGTCTGCGCGAGGCCGTAGGCGGGATCGACGCCACCGTCCCCGTGGGCCTTGTTGACCTTGTCGGTCCACGCGGGCCGCATTCCGAGTTCCTCGCCTATCTCGGTGAACAGCGCACCCTTGCCGTAGGGGCGGACGGTGAGGTTGCCGCCCTGGAGCCAGCCGTCGAGGAACAGGAAGTCCTTGGTGGGCAGATCAGCCTCGGTGACCCGCTTCTTCGCTGTCGCGAGGTGCCGGTCGAACTCCTTGAGCACCTGGCCGGACCGCTCGGTGCGTCCTGTCGCCTTACCGATCATGCTGAACACCTCGCGCATGTTCCCGATCGGGTCGGCCGGGTTCGCGCCCCGCGTGGCCATGACAGGGACGCCCCTCTTCTCCAGCTTCTTGATCATCTCGTCGTCGGGCTTGAACGCCTCGACCACGATGAGGTCGGGCTTGGCCGCGTAGAGGGTGTCGAGGTCGGGTTCCTCACGGGTGCCGATGTCCTTCACTCCGCCGGGCAGCTTCTCCGCGCTGACCCAGGTGCGGTACCCCTTCGGATCGGCCACGGCTGTGGGTGTCACACACAGGGTCAGCGCGTCCTCGATCTGCTGCCATTCCAGGACCGCGATCCGCCGGGCGGGCCTGTCGAGCTTCACCTGCCGGCCGACGCCGTCCTTGAAGGAGACCGGCTTCGTCGAGGTGGTCGTGGTGTCCTTTGCGCAGTCCTTCGACGCGGGTGACGCGCTGGTACTGCTTCCGGCCTCGGCCTTGTCGACGTCGGTCGTGCCGCAGGCCGTCGCGGCGATGAGGACGAGCCCTGCGGAGGCTGACACAGCCAGACAACGGGCACGGTTCATGGAGGGGCCTCTTTCTTGCTTTCTCACGACGCGTTGTTCTCGCGGCGTGCTGTTCTGACGAGGTGTTGTTCTCGCGGCGTGTTGTTCTCGCGGCGTTGTTCTCGCGAGGCGTCTTCCTGCGAGAAGGGGGACGCGATGCGGTGCGGTGGTGCTTCAGCCGGGGTGGCGGCCGAGCGGGTCGATACGCAGACGGCCCGAGCGGGGGTCGACACCGACCTCGACACGGATGTCGTAGACCGCCGAGATGTTCTCGGCTGTGAGTACGTCGGCGGGTGCGCCCGCCGCGTGCACACGGCCCGCGCGCATCAGGACCAGGGTGTCCGCGACGCGGGACGCCTGGCCGAGGTCGTGGAGCACGATCCCGACCGCGATGCCGTGCTCCTGGACAAGGTCGCGTACCAGGTCGAGCGTCTCGATCTGGTAGCGCAGGTCCAGGTGGTTGGTCGGTTCGTCCAGCAGTACGACGCCGGTTTCCTGGGCCAGGCAGGCCGCGAGCCAGACCCGTTGCATCTCCCCGCCGGAGAGTTCCCCGACCGGCCGGGCGGCCATGTCGCGCACTCCGGTGACGCCCATCGCGTGATCGACGGCGCCGCGGTCCCCGGCCGTGGGTCCGGCGAAGTTACGCCGGTAGGGGTGGCGTCCGAACGCCACGACCTCGGCGACGGTCAGCCCCTGCGGGGCGGGCCTCGACTGGGAGAAGAGCGTGACCTCGCGGGCGAACCGGCGTGCGCTGAGCAGCGCCGCGTCGCGCTCGGGCTGCCCCTCGCGGGCGCCGAGCGTCACCCGGCCGCCGTCGATCCGGTGCAGCCGGGAGAGCGCACGCAGCACGGTGGACTTCCCGCTGCCGTTCGGCCCCACCAAGGCGGTCGCGCGGCCGGGTTCCAGGGTGAGCGAGACGCCGTGGACGACCTGGGTGCCGCCGTGGCCGAGCATCAGCTCGCGCCCGTCGAGGGCGGCTCCCGCTATGACGGGAACGGCCTCGGGACGGTCGACGGGACCGGCATCGGAACGGTCGGTGCGCCCGAAGGTGTGGGTGAACATGGAGGGGCCCGGTTGCTCGGAGGGGCAGGACTACGGCACCCTCCGCCCGGCTCCCGCCGACCGGCATGCGAGCTCTCCCGCGCACGGGGAATCCGTTCGCGGTGAGGAACTAAGGGTTACCTAACTCGCTGAAGACTATATTCCACTTGCGACCTGGACAATCAGGAGTTCGGGACAGGCGATACGGCGTTCCGGACGCCTCATGAGGCGCGGTCGGCCGTGTCGAAGAAGGCGCCGGGCGTGGTTCCCATGACCCGCCGGAAGGCGGCTATGAAGGAGCTGGGCTGCGCGTAGCCGAGCGTTTCGGAGACCGTCATCACGTCGAAACCCTCGGAGAGGAGCAGGAGCGCACGGTGCGCCCGCAGCACCTGCCGCCACTGCGCGAAGGACAGGCCCGTCGAGTGCCGGAAGGCGCGGGTGACCGTGCGGTCACTGATCCCCAGCAACCGGGCCCACTCCTCCAGCGAGCGGCCGTCGGCGGGGTCGTCGAGCAGGGCATCGGCGATCGGATCGATCCGCGGGTCGCCGGGCAACTGCAGCGCGAACTGGCGCTCCGACGGCTGGAGTACGTCGAAGACGACCGACTCCGCCCGCGCCCTGGCCGTTCCGTCTAGGTCCGTACGGGTCAGATGGACCAGCAGTGACTCCAGCAACGGCGTCATGGCGATGGTCTTCGGCTCCGCGAACGCGAACGGCGTGCTGCCGGGCACGAAGAAGGCGTCGCGGAACTCCGCGCCCGCCGTGGCCCGGCCGCCGTGCACCACTCCGGCGGGCATCCACAGCCCGTACCCCTCGGACACGGTGAAGACACGGTCCTCCACCCGCGACGTCAGCGTGCCCCCGCGCACCCACACGAGCTCGTGCCGCGGGTGGGAGTGCGGCGCCCACTCCGTGGGGACCCGGGGAACGTGGAACTCGGCGACGATGGCAGAGGGGACTTCCGCGCGCCGCGGAAGCGCCGCGGCCCGGCGCAGCACCGTGCCCGCCTCCCGCCGCCACATGCCGGGGTTCGCCTCAATACGGGACGATTGGACCATACGGGGAGCCTACCGGGGCGGGCACCGCTACCGGCGGGGGCGCCGGAGCGGGCGAGGACCCGGCCGTCCGGCGCCCCGGCACCTCGCGGCCACGGGAGGATCAGCCACTTCGCCGGGAGTCCTCCGCGGACTCCTCGGGAACTCCTCGGGACCCCTCGGGGACCCCTGAGCCTTCTCCGGTGTCCGGTGTCCGGTATCCGATGTCAGGTGTCAGGTGTCAGGTGTCAGGCCCAGGTCCAGTCGATCCCGAGCAGGCCGGGCTCGGCCGCCTCCGCCACGATGTGCGTGGTGCCCCGGCCGTTGAGTACCAGCTCGGAGAGGGTCTGCCGTGGCGCGCTCGCGGACGACTGGGTGAAGCTGCGGCAGCGCACCGGCCGCGTCTCCCCGGTGAAGGCGACCTCCAGGACGTACTGTCTGCCGCCGAACGGGAAGCGGCGCAGGTATTCGAGGCTCTCCGCCTCGCTGCCGTCCTCGAAGCCATAGCCGAGCAGGGCGGTTTCACCCACTCTGAGGCGTCCGTCGAAGAGAAACTCAGCGGCCACCGTGCCCGATTCCTGGTGCCGGCGCACCCGGCCCAGCCGGCAGTTGTGGGTGGCCCGCACGCGAATCCTGTCCACGTCACAGCCCGGGTCGCCGTGATGGATGATCACATAGCGGTCCACGCCGTCCCGGTGCGCGCCCACCAGATGCTGTGAGTCGACGGAGTACATGTCCCGGCGCGTCCCGATGCTCACCCGGTCGATGAGCATGACCGTATGCAGGCCGCCGTCGTCCGGCGAGCCGAGCTCGACCAACAGGGCCCGCATCGCTGCGACTTGGTCGTCCAGTGTCCGGTAGGGGCGAGCGGGACGCCGGCCCGGGAGGTCCGGGGGTGTCAGCAGCCGCGTCAGCGAGGCCGGCGGTATCTCCAGCACCTCCTCCAGGGCCTGTACCGCCCGCAGGGACTCCTCGCGTTCGGGGCGCCGAATGCCGCGCTGCCAGTAGCTGAGGCTGGTGACCCCGATCTGCACACCCCGTTCGGCGAGCCGGTGACGGATCCGGTGCAGAGCGAGCCCGCGGGCGGCGACGGCGGCGCGCAGCGCCGTGTGGAAGGGCCCTGTGCGCAGGGCCTCGGTCAACTCGGTTCCCTGGGGCACGGTGAACCGCCCTTCGTGTGTGACATGTCCGTGGACGGGCTCGGCGGGACGGGATCCGCCGCGTGAACGTTCACCGCCGCCGGCCTGCGGTGAGCGCCTTGGGGCGCGCCTGACCTGGTGGTCCGGTCCCGCCGCGGCCTGCTGTTCACACCTGCGCTCCCCGCCGTTCACACCCGGAAGTGGGTGACATGGAAGCCCATTGACCGGTCCGTGACAAGCCCCCGATGCTCTGTCGCAGCATCCGGATGCGCTCCTTCGTCACCCCCGTCCCGTCCCCATGACAGGAAGGACCGCCATGACCACTCCCCTCCGCTCCCGAGGCCGGCTGCGCCCCGGGCTGCGCCGCCCGGTGGCGGCCGCGACAGTGGCAGTCACCGCTCTCACCGGCATCGCCACCGCTTCGGCCACACCGGCATCCGCCGTCACCGGCAGCAAGGTCCTCACCGGCTACACACAGCAGATCCAGCAGCAGTCCAACTGGTGCTGGGCCGCGAGCGGCACGAGCATCGCCGTCTACGAAGGCAGCGACATCACCCAGACCCAGTTCTGCAACGCGGGACAGGGGCGCCCCACCAGCAACACGACGTGTCCCGACAACCAGGGCGACATCCCCATGGTGCAGAAGGGCTTCAGGGCGGCCGGTGTGAGTGCCGGCCAGGAGGTCGACAACACCGTGTCGTACTCCACCGTCCAGAGCGAGATCAATGCCAACCGGCCGCTCCAGACCCGCATCGTGTGGAGCTCGGGCGGCGGGCACATGGAGGTCGTCTACGGCTACGACACGAGCAAAGGTCTCATCTACTGGGGCAACCCGCTCGGCGACAACGGGAGTTACCAGCGCTACAACCAGACGACCTACGACTACTACGTGAGCAACGGAACGTTCTCGTGGACTCACACGATCGACAGGATCGGAGCGTGACGGACCTCATGAAGAAGATCGCAACCACCACTGTCACCGTTGCCGCACTGGCCCTGGCCGGAGCTTCCGCGGCACAGGCCGACACCACCCCCCACACCGCGCAGACCCTCCGGTCCGCCCACACCACGGCGGCCTCCCGGGCCGGCCTCGAATCCGTCGCCAGGTTCTTCGCCCACTACGGCAACACGACCGCGGCGGCGGCCGGGCCGCACATCGAAGGCAGCGCCGTCACGGTCAACGGCCTCAACCCCGATTTCGTGAAGGGCCACGCCAACGCCCCCGTGGCCCTGCCGGAGTTCACCGCGAGCAAGGCGGTGGCCGCCGACGGGAAGACCGCGTCGGTATGGACGGCGCAGACCCCCGACGGCTGGAAGGTCGTCAACATAGCCAGCGGCAGTGAGGAGACCGACTACGCCGCCAAGGGAGCCGAGGCCGCACCCGGCGGCACCGTCTTCCAGGAACCGCAGATCAACGGCTGGTACGTGCTGAGCGGCGGCCGGGTACTGCCGCTGAACCAGGAAGCACGGAAGTCGGTCGGCTCCGCCGAGGGCGTGACCGTCGCCGCCTACCAGAAGCTCGTGCACCGCCGGTACGCGGACAAGTTGCCCGGCTCGGCCTACGACCGCAAGGGCATGGCAGGCGGCTTCGGCACCAAGGCCGCACCCGTCACCGCAACCACCCACCAGCACAGCTCGGTTGCGGCACAGAGCGGTCCTGGCACCCCCGGCACCCTCGCCCTGGCCGGTGCGGGAGCCCTGCTGGTGATCGCCGGCGGTTACGGAGTCCGCCGCCGGGCCGGGCGTGCCCGGACCGGTACGGCCGACGGCAGCTGACCCCTGATGCGACGGCCCCGGACAGTGGACACCACCGCGTACCCCGCGGGACCACCCGTCCGGGGCCGTCAGCCGTCAGGGCCTCCCAGCGGTATCCGGCTGGACGCGGATATAAGCGAAACATAAGCTTCGGGACCGGTCGTCCTTCGATGGCCGGTTTCCGTACCCGTGGGGGGTTCTCTCAGCCATGTCGCACACGCCTGCCTTCGCACCACCGCGCGATCTGTACATCGGACCGCGGTGGAGACCGACCAGGGGACTCTCCCTCGCCGTCACCTTGTTGCTCGCACTGTGCGCCGCGGCTGACGTCCTGTCGGCCGTCGCCCACATCAACATGTACAGCCTGCTGGGGAACGTCTCGGACGACGGGTTCGCCTCCTACACCGTGGCGGAAGGGCAGCGGGCCGACCGGCTTGCCGACTTGAGCTCCGGCCTCTATCTGATGGCACTGGCCGCGACCGCCGTCGTGTTCATCATCTGGTTCCACCGGGCCCGCAAGAACGCCGCGGTCTTCGCCCCCGACATCCAGGGCCGGAAGGCGGGATGGGCGATCGGCGGCTGGTTCGTCCCCCTCGGCAGCCTCTGGATACCGCACGGCATCGCCTCCGCGTCCTGGGACGCCAGCTCCCCGACCGCGCCCGACGGCTCCCGGCGCCCCGCACCGCGGACGCTGCTGACCGCCTGGTGGACAGCGTGGGTCCTCTCCCTCGTCCTCAGCAACCTGGACTCGGCGCTGAGCAGGTCGGACGACCCCGGCCTGTACCGGCAGTCGGTGGCCGTCATGCTCGCAGGCGACGCCGTCGACCTGGTGGCCGCCGTCCTCGCGATCTTCTTCGTACGCAAACTGACACTCATGCAGCACACCAAGGCGGCAGAGGGGCCGTACGCGACCGTCTGATCCCGGTCGCCAGGGCCGGAGCGACCAGGCTCCCGCGGCCCACCCGTCATTCCCAGCGGATACCGAAGGCGCCGAGGCTGGTCAGGGTGGAGACCACATGGACACAGCCGTCGGCCGGGTGGAGCAGCCGGCGGTTCTCCGGGCCCTGCCCGAGCGGGGCACCGAAGGCGTAACAGGTGGCGGGCAGCGCGGCCGGATCGAAATGCACCTCCAGCACGAACTGCCCGGCCGGGGAATTCTGGTGCACGATGAACTCCCTGGCCGGCGGCCGTGGTTCGGCGTGCGTCAGGGTCGTCTCGAAGACGGCGGTGTCGCCGCGCCGCAGCGGCCGGGGGAACAGCAGCTCGGCGACGAGCATGCCGGTGAGCGGGTCCTCGACGACGGCGCCCCGGCGGCACGGGGGCCGCAGCTCAAGCGACGGCACCGAGCCGGGCGCGTCCGGTACATGGGCGAGCACCGCGCGGTCAGGTCCGTCCCGCTCGGCCCGGACCACCTGACGTGTCCAGACGCGGTGTTCGCGTCCCTGTGCATCGACTTCCAGCCGCATATGGCGGTTGAGGCAGCGCAGCGACGAGGTCCACCGGCTGTCGACGCAGCGGTACGCCTCACTCACCTCGCCCCGCCGGGGCTCGGGCCAGATCGCGGCCAGGGCGGGCGCCTCGGCGGCGGTCCGTAGCCAGCGCGCCCGGGGCCGGGGCGGGTCGAGGAGGGCGCTGAGTGCGCCGGGCGGCACGTCCAGGACGTGTTCCAGTGAGGCGAGCGCGGCCAATGCGGTGGCCTGGGACGGCTGGTAGCGGCCGGAGCGCCAGCAGCTGAGGGTGGCGGTGGAGACCGGCGTACCCAGGCGTTCGAGCCGGTGCCGGATACGGTTCAGGGTCAGCCCGCCGGCCTCCATCGCGGCGCGCAGGGCGTCCGGGAACGGGCCGGTGCGCAGGAGGCTCGCCAGTGGTTCGCCCGGCAGCGGAGCGGCATCGTCGTGCATCGTCGGGGGCGGCCTCTCGCGGGCGTCGTGCCAGTCCCCTCTGCCCAGTCCGCTCGCGCGGTCGGGTGATGCGCCGGCCCGGGTCATCGGGGGTACGCGGTCCGTACGGCGTCCAGCGAAGCGGCGTACCCACGCCAAGTCAAGTGGCCGGAAGACAGCGCTCGAAACGGCCCCCGGCTCCGCCGGTCGCGAGGGTCCGCAACGCCTAACAGTTAACGGCCTCCTGACATTGCCATGTCCATGAGGCGTAAAGCAGTCTTCCAGTGCCGGTCGGACAAGCGGCGGCGCGACAGAGGCCGATGAGGCCCGCGCCGGTCTGCTCCCTGTCCCCCGGTACGTGTCCGGCCCCCACCACCCCACGTGGTGACCCGGCACGCTCCCCCACTGTGCCCAAGGAGTTGGAATGAAGCGTTTCCGCAGCGTCGTGGGTCTTGCCACCGTGGCCGCCCTGTCCTGCCTGACCACCGCCACGACTGCCACGGCCGCCACCACCGCGCCGCCCGCGGCCGGCCAGACCACCCCCCGCGCCCACCACCACGGCCTCGGCCTCAACCTCGGTGAACTGCACGGGAAGCACTCTCTCGCCCAGACCGTGCGGCACGGTGCGCAGCCGGTGTTCAAGCGTTCCGGCGCCGTGCAGTCCAGCGCGGACCTGAGCAAGTACGCGCTCTCACCTGGAGACCAGGGCCAGGTCGGCTCCTGCGTCGCGTGGGCCACGGGGTACTCGGCGTACGGCATCGTCATGAACGAGCAGGGCATCAGCGGCGCCCCGATGGCCCCCATGTTCATCTACTCCCAGATCGCCCAGGGCAACGACCAGGGCACGACCGCGAGCGTCGCGCTGCCCATGGAGCAGAAGCAGGGTATCGACACCAAGGCCGACTACACGCAGGGCGACTTCGACTTCACGACCCAGCCGAACGCCGACGAGCGCGCCAACGCGGCCCACTACAAGCTGTCCGGGTTCGACACGCTGCCCACCAGCGGCTCTTCGGTCCGGTCCGGCATCGAGAACGCCATCTCCCAGGGCGAGCCCGTGGTCATCGGATTCGAGGTGCACCAGAGCTTCGAGGACCTGAACGCCCAGACCGCGTCGGACTACAGCTACCTGCCCGGCGACTCCTCCAGCGACCCCGTCATCGGTGGCCACGAGGTGACCATAGTCGGGTACAGCGACCAGGGCGTGAAGATCGAGAACAGCTGGGGCGGCAAGTGGGGCGACAGTGGCTTCTTCACCGTGCCGTGGGACTTCTTCAACACGGGCGACGTCAACGAGATCCACGCCGTCGGCAAGCTCACCTCCCAGGGCTGACCCCTTGACAGGCGGCTGTCCTTGACGGCCGCCACCCGCGGACACCGGTGCCCGGCTCGCTCCCCCTGAGCCGGGCACCGGCCCTTCCCCGGGCAGGGGCCGTGCGGTCCCGCGGCGCGGCCGCTCAGTGGATCAGGATGTTCGCCGCCACGATGAAGAGCCCGAGCAGCATGTCGGCGCAGCCGGTCCGGGTCGCCCCGCCCCAGCCGCGGCCCGCCACGCGTGCGGCCCAGAACCCCCAGCCGAACAGCGCGAGCGTGTTGATGGTCAGGGCGACCTCGATCGCGCCTTCCTCACCCCACCAGCCCCGGTGGGCACCGAGCAGGGCGGCCACCGTGGGCAGGACCGCGGCGACCAGGGGCCACTCGGTCAGCACGGACCGTACGGCGTCGCGGGTGACCCGCACTCCGTCGGCCGTCCGGTGGGCGATGGCGTGGGCGTAACCGTGCGCGGAGGCCGACGCGAGGGACGTGAGCAGCACCCAGAGGGCGTCGTACCCGGGATTCGGACTGCCGTGGTCGTTGTCCAGCGCGGCCGCCAGCGCGCTGGCGAGAATCGTTCCGTAGATGCCGCCGAACAGCAGCCGCTGCAGGGGTTCGGCCCGCCGGGCCGGCGGCAGGGGAGCACGCGGAGTGACGGACAAGGGCGCTTCCTCCCAGTTATGAGCGATTCATTCCGTATGAGTCGATACAAGCGCATCGCAGCGGGATCACCTCGTATCCCTGCGCGGGAGGCCCGCCGGTCCGGTCCATGCACGGGAGGCCCGCCGGTCCTGCGGCCGGCTCACCCCGGGGAGCGGGCTCGGGGTGGGGCGGCGACGGCGAGCGGTCGCGGCCCCCGTGAGGTAGGCAGAGATATGAGCCCGCTGCGGATCCCGCGCCCGCTCCACGAGGAGCTGCCACACCCGAAGGCGCTCATCGCGGTGCCGTTCGCCCTGATCGCCGTGGTGACGGTGCTCGACATCAGTGCGCCGCCGGACGTCCATCTCGGCCCGTTCCTCGTGGCGGCTCCGGCTCTCACCGCGTCGTTCGCGGGGCCCCGGACGACCGGCCTGGTCGGCGCGGTCGCCGTTCTGGCCCAGTCGCTGGTGGGGATCGTGCGCACCAGCCTCAACGACCTCAATCACACCTACCAGATCGTCGCGCTCTTCCTGGTGTCCGTCGCCGTCACGTTCCTCGCCCGGCTGAGGGAGAAGCACGCCCAGGAGACGAGCCGCCTCCGCTGGGTGGCACAGACGGTGCGGCGCGTGGTGATGCCGGAGCCGCCCGGGCGGAGCGGGACGCTGCGTATCGCGTCGCGCTATCTGGCAGCGGAGACGGAAGCGCGGCTCGGCGGTGATCTGTACGCCGTCGCCCGGACCGGCGGGGGCACCCGCGTGATCATCGGAGACGTACGCGGCAAGGGGCTCGAAGCGATCGGTGATGCCGCGCAGGTTCTGGGAGACTTCCGGGCCCTGACCCATCAGGAGCCGGGCCTTTCGCAGGCCGTGGCCGAACTGGAGGCCGGGGTCGCCACCCGCCGTGACGAGGTGTCGGCGGCTGCCGGGGACGAGCCGCGGGGTACGGAGGGTTTCGTGACCGCGGCCGTGCTGGACATCCCGGACGGCGAGCCGGAAATCCGCCTGGTCAGCTGCGGCCATCCGCCGCCCCTGGTGCTGCGGTCGGGCCTGGTGCGCTCACTCGGTGTCCGGGAGCCCGAGCCGCCGCTGGGTCTCGGGGCGCTGGCCGGATCCGGTTTCGCCCCCCAGACGTTCCCGTTCGGCGTCGGCGACATCCTGCTGCTCTACACGGACGGCGTCATCGAGTCGCGTGACGCCGCCGGCCGCGGCTAACCCCCGACCCAGCCGATCGCCGGCGTTGACGCCCGGCCCCCCCACCCCCCCCCGGCGCGCCGGTCCACCAGGTTTCTTCCAGCCCGCCGTGGCCGACGATAGGAATGAGCACCCGATGAGCCGAACGCCGTAGGACCCGCGCCGGTAAGGCCGGTACGCCGTAAAAGCCGTACGCCGTATGAACGGAGAACCCGTGTCAGTTACGGAAACATCGATCTCGTCCGCCGAAGCGCACAGCGCGCACAACTACCACCCTCTGCCCGTGGTCGTCGCATCTGCGGACGGGGCGTGGATGACCGACGTCGAGGGGCGCCGCTACCTCGACATGCTCGCCGGTTACTCGGCACTCAACTTCGGCCACGGCAACCGCCGGCTGATCGACGCGGCCAGGGCCCAGCTGGAGCGGGTCACACTCACCTCCCGGGCCTTCCACCACGACCGGTTCGCCGACTTCTCCACTCAGCTCGCCGACCTGTGCGGCATGGAGATGGTCTTGCCGATGAACACCGGGGCCGAGGCGGTCGAGACAGCGGTGAAGACCGCCCGTAAGTGGGGCTACCAGGTCAAGGGCGTACCGGCCGGGCAGGCGAAGATCGTCGTCGCCGAGAACAACTTCCACGGCCGGACGACGACGATCGTCAGCTTCTCGACGGACACCGAGGCCCGCGCGGACTTCGGCCCGTACACCCCCGGATTCGAGATCGTGCCGTACGGGGATCTGGCCGCGATGGAAGCGGCCGTCGACGCCAACACGGTGGCGGTGCTGCTCGAACCCATCCAGGGCGAGGCCGGCGTGCTGGTGCCACCGGCCGGCTATCTGCCGGGCGTACGGGAGCTGACCCGCGCCCGGAACGTGCTGTTCATCGCCGACGAGATCCAGTCCGGACTGGGCAGGACCGGGAAGACGTTCGCCTGTGAGCACGAGGGTGTTGTGCCCGACATGTACATCCTGGGCAAGGCACTCGGCGGCGGGGTGGTTCCGGTGTCGGCGGTGGTGTCGTCGGCGGAGGTGCTCGGCGTCTTCCGCCCCGGCGAGCACGGTTCGACCTTCGGTGGGAACCCGCTGGCGTGCGCCGTGGCCCTGGAGGTCATGGCGATGCTGCGGTCCGGCGAGTTCCAGCAGCGGGCGACCGAGCTGGGTGACCATCTCCACCACGAACTGGGGCTGTTGGCGGGCGGCGGCGCGGTGCAGGCCGTACGCGGACGGGGGCTGTGGGCCGGTGTGGACATCGCCCCGGCGCTCGGCACCGGCCGGGAGATCTCGGAGCGGCTGATGGATCTCGGAGTGCTGGTGAAGGACACCCATGGATCGACCATCCGGATCGCCCCGCCGCTGGTGATCAGCAAAGAGGACCTGGACTGGGGGCTCACTCAGCTCCGGAGCGTCCTGAACCCCTGACTGAACCTCTGAACCCCTGAACCGATGGACCGCTGTACGGCCAGGGGTGGCTGGGTGCCGGCCCCCAGCCCCCGCGCGGGGGCCCGCCGGGGGGTGGGGGGGGGGCACGCGGGCGGGGGGGGTGTGGGGGGGGCGC
>NZ_JBHYWP010000017.1:17343-25227 GCF_042751845.1 Streptomyces sp. NPDC059398
GGCACCCGGTGACGTGCGCACCGGGTGCTGTGCGGGGGCCTCAGGCGGCTTGGGTGAGTTCGGCGCGGCCGAACAGGAGGGCGTAGCCGGTGGGGAGTTGGTCCAGGATGCGGGTGAGGAGGTCGGGGCCGGCGATGGCGGCGACGGCGGACAGGGCGGCGCCCGTGTCCCAGCGCGTGGTGGCCAGGGAGGCACCGTTGCGGGCAGCGAGGTCCTTGACGAAGGCCCAGCCGGTGAGGGGCTCGATGGCGGGGGCCTGTCCGGTGAGGATGCGGGCGGCCTCGAAGGGCAGGCGGGCCGCCAGTTCGACCCGTTCGTCACCGGTCAGCTGGCGTCCGAGTCCGGAGAGGACCAGCCGGACAGTTTCCTCAGCCCGTTCCCGGGTCGGATAGGCCGCTTCGTAGCGGACCTTCTCCAGCATCTGATCGAAAGTCATCGCTCGAAGGTGCGGGAGCGGTTCACGCGGGTCGGACATCACTGCGAAAGTCGCCTCTCTCGTCTTGAGCACATCGTGCGTGTGCCCGGCAAGGCCGAGCGCACACCAGGTTGGGTGGGCCAGGTTGGATGGCCAGGTTGGATGGACAGGTGAGTGGGCCAGGCAAGTGGACCAAGCGAGCGGGCCAAGCGAGTGGGCCAAGCGAGTGGGCCGGTCGGACAGGCAGTCAGGTGCGCGCGGGCCGGAGAGGAAACCGTGGCCTGCGGGTGGCTGAAGCCGATTCCGCCTTACGAGGGGCCGCTTGAGCTTGCTTCAGATGTGCTGTCCGGCGGGCGCAGAACGGGCGGAGGGGGATCGGGGCCCGTTCTGCGCCGTAGGCCGGCTCGGGTCGCCGGCTGCTCAGCCGGAGATCTCCTTGCGGGAGGACTCCCCGCCGACGGAGATCTTCCGGGGCTTGGCGCGCTCGGCGATCGGGATGCGCAGAGTCAGCACTCCGGCGTCGTAGTCGGCCGCGATGCGTTCGGTGTCCAATGTGTCGGCCAGCACGAGCTGGCGGGAGAAGACGCCCAGAGGCCGTTCCGACAGTTCCATCTGCACGTCGTCGCTCTTCGCCATGGGCCGCCGCTCGGCCTTGACGGTCAGCATGTTCCGCTCGACGTCGATGTCGATCGCCTCCGCGTCGACACCGGGGAGGTCGAAGGCCACTACGTACTCGTCACCCTCGCGGTAGGCGTCCATCGCCATCGCGGAGGGCCGCGTCCAGGTGCCGCTGCCGGTGCCGGTCAGCTGCTGGGCGAGACGGTCGAGTTCGCGGAAAGGGTCGGTGCGCATCAACATCGCGAAACACCTCCAGAAGGTTCGGGTTGTACCCGCCAATGCGCTTCACTGACACTGTTGTAACATGTCATCCAATGGATGACAAACAAAGTGTCGTCGAAAGGATGACAACCCGGAAGGGGTTCTCGTGACAGCCGCCGACCAGCCGCCCCACGCCGACGCCGACGCGCGGAGTCCAGCCTCGTTCCTGGCCGCGGCAGCGGCCCTGGAAGTCATCGACCACGCCGTGTGCGACGCCCATGACCGAGCTGCCGACCCCGCCGATGCGGACGCTGGCCCGCAACAGGCCCTCGCCTCTCTCCTGCTGCTGCGCGAGATCCGCGAGCAGCTCGCCGGATGGGAGACCGGCCTGATCGAGACCGCCCGCCACGCGGGGGCCAGTTGGGCCGATCTGGCCCACCCTCTCGGTGTCGCCAGCCGCCAGGCCGCCGAGCGCCGCTATCTGCGCAACCGCCCCGGCTCCGCCGGAACCACCGGAGAACAGCGCGTACAGGCCACCCGCGAAAGCCGCGCGGCCAACCGTGCCCACACCGCCTGGGCCCGCGACAACGCCGCAGCGCTGCGCCGCCTGGCCGGACAGATCACCGCTCTGACCGACCTCCCCCGTGCCTCCCGCGCCCCCCTCGGCCGGCTCGACGCGGCCCTCGCCCACAACGACCCCGCGGCCCTGGTCCCCCCACTGACGGCGGCCCGCCCCTATCTGAGCGCCCGCCACTCCGGTCTCGCCACCCAGCTCGACACCCTCATCGGGCAGAACGAGCAGCACCCTGGCCGGCCCGGCCCCGAGTGAGGGCGGGAGGGGGCTCAGGGTGTTCCGGACCGTGCGAAACGGGTCCGCACGTGCCAGTGCGGGGCCATGCGCAGGAGGCGCGACGCAACGAGGGTTACAGGATGACGTGGGGCAGGAAGCGGGCGTATTCGTCGGTCACCGGCCCCGCCGACTCCCTGATGCCGAGCCCCGCCGCTTCGTCCTCGACGACCCACGCGCCGAGCACCACCCGGTTGCCGTCGAAGTCAGGGAGCGGTGCCAACTCCTGGTAGCAGCAAGCCTCATCGGTCCGGACACCAGCGACGGAGCCCACTGTTCCGCCCCAGGTACCGGCACCACCTCCGGTGCCGGTACCTGCACCACCAGGTACCGGCACCGTGCCTGTGCCCAGGGCCGGGCCCGGGGCAGCGTCCACGCCCGCGGTCGGCTCGTGGAGCATGACACCCGCACCCTCGCGGCCGAGCAGCGGCTTGGAGACGTACCCCCGGGACAGGGCGAGTTCGCGTGGCCCGTCGAGATAGGCCGGAAGCAGGTTGGGGTGGCCGGGGTACAGCTCCCAGACCACTGCGAGCAGCGCCTTGTTGGAGAGCAGCATCTTCCAGGCCGGCTCGATCCAGCAGGTGGAGCCGGTGGAGCCACCGTTGTCGAGCGTGTCCAGGACATGCGGACCGAAGCTGTCGGTCGTCAGCCACTCCCACGGGTAGAGCTTGAAACAGCTGCGGATGAAGCGCATCCGCTCGTCGATGAAGCGCCCGGAGAGGGGGTCCCAGCCGATCCGTTCCATCGAGAGCGCCTCGGTGTCGATCCCGGCCTGCTGGGCGGTCTCCCGCAGATAGGCGGCGGTCATCAGATCCTCGCCGAGTTCGTCGGCCTCGGAGTGCGCGAAGTGCAGCGGTCCGGGCGGCAGCAGCCGGGCCTGCCGTTTCCAGGCGGCGACCAGCCGTTCGTGCAGGGAGTTCCACTGGTCGGCGCCGGGGAAGCGGTCCTCCATCCAGAACCACTGCGGGCTGGCGGCCTCGACCAGCGAGGTGGGGGTGTCGGCGTTGTACTCCAGCATTTTCGCCGGACCACTGCCGTCGTATCGGAGGTCGAACCGGGCGTAGACAGAGGGGAGTTCATCCCTGCGGTGCCAGGATTCGCCGACCAGCCTGGCCAGCCTGGGATCGGTGATGCCCAGCTCCACGAAACGGTCCCGTGCGACGATGTGGGCGGCCGCGGCGAGACACATCGCGTGGAGTTCCTCGACCACCTGCTCCAGCGCCTCGACCTCGGGAAGGGAGAACGAGTAGTACGCGCTCTCGTCCCAGTACGGGCGCAGGGAGTCGTCCGGATAGCGGGTCAGCGGATAGACCAGCCCCTGCTCCTCGACGATCTGCTGCCAGCCGGGGCGCGGTTCTATGGTGTGCCGCTGCATGATGTCCGCCCGTTCCCGTGGGTACCCCTGCTCGGTCCGTGTCCGGTCAGCCGCCGCTGGAGTGGAAACCGCCGCCGGAGTGCGAGCCGCCGCCGAACCCGCCGCGGTGCACCGAGGGCTTGCTGAAGCTGCCGCCCGAGACCTTGCCGTGTTTGGAAGAACCGCCGTAGTAGTACGTCCCGCGGCCGTTGCTGTGGGTGCACTCGTACTTGGGCAGCTGCTTGTGCGTATCGGGATCGACGCACCGCTTGTCCACATCGGAGCCGCAGGCGGTGAGCGTCGCCGCCAGTATTCCCATACCGCCGAGCACCACAGCGCCCGACCTCATCTTGCGCATCTGCCGGTCTCCCCCGTCGTACCGGCTCTTCGCGTGCGTCAGCCGGTGGTTTCGTCTGTGGGTGTACAGACTGAATCTGTCGGTGTACAGCCTGGATACAGAGTAGATGCCGTTCTGACGGGTGGCCGGTGCTGGGCCCTTCCCGGCCCAACTAGAGTCCTTTCGTGCTCCTTGGAATGATCTGCGCCCTCGGTTCAGCGGTCTGCTTCGGCACGGCCTCCGTGCTCCAGGCCGCCGCGGCCCGCGCCTCCGCACCGGGAACCGGCTCGGGCGTGGACGCCGCGCTGCTGCTGCGCGCCCTGCGCCAGTGGCGCTACATCGTGGGGCTCGGCCTCGACGGCCTCGGTTTCGTACTCCAGATCGTCGCCCTGCGCACGCTCCCCATCTACGCGGTAGGCGCCGCACTCGCCGCGAGTCTGGCGGTGACCGCTGTGGTGGCATCGCGCGTACTCGGCGTCCGGCTCTCCGGCACCGAATGGGGCGCGGTGGCCGTCGTCTGCGCGGGCCTCGGCATGCTCGGCCTCGCCTCCGGGGCCGAGGGTCACACCGCGGGGTCGTCCGCCCTGCGCTGGTCGATGCTCGGGGTCGCGGTCGGGGTCTTCCTGGTCGGCACGGCGGCCGGCCGCCTCAAGGGCAGGGCAAGGGCCCTGGTGCTCGGCCTCGGTTCCGGAGTGGGCTTCGGGGTGGTCGAGGTCTCGGTCCGCCTCATCGACTCGGCCGACTTCACCAACCCGGCGCTCTACGCACTGCTCGTCGGCGGTGGTTCGGCCTTCCTGCTGCTCACTTCGGCGCTGCAACGCGGTTCGGTGACCACGGCCACGGCCGGCATGGTCATCGGCGAGACCATCGGCCCCGCGCTCGTCGGCGTGGTCTGGCTCGGGGACCGTACGAGGGAGGGGCTGGCCCCTCTGGCGGTGGCAGGCTTCGCGGTGGCTGTCGCGGGAGCGCTCGCGCTGGCGCGGTTCGGAGAGGCCCCGACCGAACCGACACCGGCCGAAGGCTGAGGCGGGGCCAGGGGCCGGGAGGCCCCGTTCGGGCCCACCGCCCCCTACGGCAGCACCCGGCACAGCGCGTCGAGCGCCCCCGCCCATGCGCTGTCGGACGGCGTTCCGTACCCGACGACCAGCATGTCGCGCCCGTCCCGCACGCCCTCGTGCCGGAACCGCGCGCCCCCGTCCAGCGCGAGCCCCTGCCACGCCGCCGCCTGGACGACGGACTGCTCGGTGCCCGGGGGCAGTTCCAGGACGGCGTGCAGCCCCGCCGCGATCCCCGACACCCTGATGCCGGGCGCCCGTTCGGCCAGAGCCGCCACCAACTGGTCGCGTCTGCGCCGGTAGCGCAGCCGCATCGAGCGGACATGCCGGTCGTACGCACCGGAGGCGATGAACTCCGCCAGGGTCAGCTGCTCCAGCGAGCTGGACATCCAGTCGGCGTTCCCCTTCGCCGCCAGGATCTCGGCCACCATCGCATCGGGCAGCACCAGCCAGCCGAGCCGCAGCCCCGGAGCAATGGACTTGCTGGCCGTCCCGCAGTAGACGACCCGCTCGGGATCCAGCCCCTGGAGGGCCCCGACGGGCTGGCGGTCGTACCGGAACTCCCCGTCGTAGTCGTCCTCCAGGATCACCCCGCCCGTGGTTCTGGCCCACTCGACGGCGGCCGTGCGCCGGTCCGGATGGAGCGGTACGCCCATCGGGAACTGGTGCGCCGGCGTCATCAGCACCGCACCCTCACGCCCCAGCTCGCCGGTCTGCGAGCCGGACCCGTCCAGCGGGAGGGCCCGTGTGCGCAGCCCGGCCTCGGTGAGCAGGTCCCAGTGCAGATCGAGACCGTACGACTCGACGGCCACCTCCCGCACGCGTCTCCCCCGCAGCACCTTCCCCATCAGCATCAGCGCGTGGGCGAACCCGGCGCAGACCACGATCCGTTCGGGCCCCGCGTGGACACCGCGGGCCCGCGCCAGATAGTCCGCGAGGACGGTCCGCAGCTCGGGGCGGCCCCGCGGGTCGCCGTAACCGAACGCGTCGTGGGGTGCGGCGGTCAGCGCCTTCCGCGACGCCCGGAGCCACTCCGTACGCGGGAAGGACGCGACATCGGGCGTACCGGGCCGGAGGCTGTACGTGGGGCCGCTCCGGCGCGGCCGCCGGGCCGGGGGCGGCGCGGGCGCCCCCGGCGGTACGGAGCGCGGGGCCACCTTCGTCCCCGAACCCTGCCGGGCGGTGAGCCAGCCTTCGGCCACCAGTTCGGCGTAGGCGTCGGCGACCGTATTGCGGGCCACGCCCAGGTCGGCGGCGAGCGTACGCGAGGAGGGCAGCCGGGTCCCCGGCGCCAGCCGCCCGGTGCGGACGGCCCGGCGCAGCGCGTCCGTGAGGCCGACCCGCAGGCCTGGACCGGTGAGTTCCAGATGCAGGTCTACACCGAAAGTGGCCCATGAATCCGTCACGGAAATGGACCATACCCCTGCGCCATATCCGACGTAGCGTCGTACTCACACGACGAACAAGGCATGAAGGGGCAGAAACGACATGACGGACAAGACTTCCACCACGGACAGCGCATCGGCCGCGGCGCCGGAGTACCTCCCCGAGCACACCCCGCGCCTCGATATGGCGAAGCTCGCCCCCGAGGTCTACAAGGCCATGGTCACTCTGGACGCGGCGGCCAGGAGGGGCGTCGACCCGACCCTGCTCGAACTGGTCAAGATCCGGGCCTCCCAGATCAACCACTGCGCCTTCTGCCTGGACATGCACACCAAGGACGCCCTCGCGGCGGGCGAGTCGGTCGAGCGGATCGTGCAGCTGAGCGGCTGGGAGGAGTCGAAACACTTCTACACCGCGAAGGAGATCGCGGCGATCGAGCTGACCGAGGCCATCACGGTGCTGACCGACGGATTCGTACCGGACGAGGTGTACGCACACGCCGCCGAGCACTTCGACGAGGGCGAGCTGGCCCAGCTGATCGCGGCGATCACCGTGATCAACGCCTGGAACCGCTTCGCCGTCTCGACCCGCATGGTGCCGGGCCACTACACACCGGGCTCGCTCGCCCACCGCCACTGACCCGGCCGGTTCGCCGCGATCCCCACCACTGAAGGGCCACTCCATTGAAGGGCCGCTCCATGACGGACTTCCGCAGTCTCCATCTGGGCCGGCCGCCCGGCGACCCGCTGGTGCTCCCCGGCCCGTGGGACGCGGCCAGCGCCCGCGTCCTCGCGGAAGCCGGCTTCCCGGCGCTCGCCACCCCCAGCGCCGGAGTGGCAGCCGCACTCGGTTACGCGGACGGCGAGACCCCGGCCGACGAGATGTTCACCGCGATCAGCCGGATCGTCCGGGCCGTCGAGAGCTTCGGCGTGGCCGTCTCGGCGGACATCGAGGCCGGTTACGGCCTGCCGCCGGAGGAACTCGCCGGGCGGCTGCTCGACACCGGCGCCGTCGGCTGCAACCTGGAGGACTCCTCGGGCGGAGTCCTCAACGACCCGCGGGAGAACGCGGACCGGCTGGCGGCGTTCCGCGCGGCGGCGGGAGCCGGGCTGTTCATCAACGCCCGCGTGGACACGTACATCCGCGGCGTACGGGACCCGGCGCAGGCCGTCGACCGTGCCCGCCGGTATGTGGCGGCGGGCGCCGACTGCGTCTACCCGATCATGGCGCCGCCGGACCAGCTGTCCGGCCTGGCAGCCGCGATCGGGGCGCCGCTCAACGCGCTCTTCCTGCCCGACGGGCCATCCCCGCGGGAGCTGGGCGTTCTGGGCGCCACCCGCGTCACGTTCGGCCCCGGGCTGCACCGGCAGTCGATGGAACGGCTGCACCAGGACGCGAACGCGCTGAAGGCGCTGACGAGCTGAGAGAGCCCGACGAGCGGGGAGCGCCCGCCCGGCCGCACACACACCACGCCTGACGGAATGCCGTCAAGGGGAACTGGCCCCCGCCCCCCCTCTGTTCCCGGGGCGGGTGGGCAAATCGGGCGGGGGGGGGGGCGGGGAGAGTATTGGCCCGACGCGGGCGCCCCGGGCCGGCCCGCGCGCGCGGGGGGGGCCGCGGGCGCGTACGAGGACATCCACGCCGCGGCGTCGGCGATGGGCCGGATCCGCCCGG
>NZ_JBHYWP010000017.1:25237-26642 GCF_042751845.1 Streptomyces sp. NPDC059398
GGGGGCAGCGCCCCCCCGGCCCCACACCCACCCCCCCGCACGCAAACCCGAAAACCGAACGACCCCGCCCACCAAATGGACAGCGGGGACGTTCCGTACAGACGGACGGGGATCGGCTCGGATCAGATCAGGCCGAGCTCGCGGACCGCGTCGCGCTCCTCGGCGAGCTCCTTCACGGACGCGTCGATGCGGGCACGCGAGAAGTCGTTGATCTCCAGGCCCTGGACGATCTCGTACTTGCCGTCCTTCGTGGTGACCGGGAAGGAGGAGATGAGGCCCTCGGGGACACCGTAGGAGCCGTCCGACGGAATACCCATTGAGGTCCAGTCGCCGTCCGCCGTGCCGTTGACCCAGGTGTGGACGTGGTCGATGGCGGCGTTGGCGGCCGATGCGGCCGAGGACGCGCCACGCGCCTCGATGATCGCCGCGCCGCGCTTGGCGACGGTCGGGATGAAGGTGTCGGCCAGCCACTTCTCGTCGTTGACGGTCTCGGCGGCGTTCTTGCCCGCGACCTCGGCGTGGAAGATGTCCGGGTACTGCGTGGCGGAGTGGTTGCCCCAGATGGTGAGACGGCGGATCTCGGAGACCGGAACGCCGGTCTTCTGCGAGAGCTGCGAGATCGCACGGTTGTGGTCGAGACGGGTCATCGCGGTGAAGCGGTCGGCCGGTACGTCCGGGGCGGACGCCTGCGCGATGAGCGCATTGGTGTTGGCCGGGTTGCCGACGACCAGGACCTTGATGTCGTCCGCGGCGTTGTCGTTGATGGCCTTGCCCTGCGGGCCGAAGATGCCGCCGTTGGCCGCGAGCAGGTCACCGCGCTCCATGCCCTTGGTACGCGGACGGGCGCCGACCAGGAGCGCGACGTTGGCCCCGGCGAAGGCGACGTTCGGGTCGTCCGTGATCTCGATGCCCTGGAGCAGCGGGAAGGCGCAGTCGTCGAGCTCCATCGCGGTGCCCTCGGCGGCCTTCAGCCCCTGCGGGATCTCCAGGAGACGCAGCTTGACCGGCACGTCCGAGCCGAGCAGGTGGCCCGAGGCGATGCGGAAGAGCAGCGCGTAGCCGATCTGGCCGGCCGCGCCGGTGACGGTGACATTCACAGGAGTGCGGGTCATGGCGTTCTCCGTAAGACAGCTGGCGGTGGGGGTCCCTGCCCCTGGTGCGGGAAGTCCCCGAAGCTCACATCCGGAACTGAATCTTGATGTGAAGAGACTTCCGACGTCAGGCTATCGGACCCCACACGCCCCCGGTTCCCGCCCCCGTGTGGCACGCCGCACACCGGCTTCGTCCCTGCCCACCTGCAGCGGCGGTGGGGGGCCCGCCCCGGGGGGGGGGGGGGGGGCGGGGCCGCACCCGGGGGGGAACACACGCCGGGGGGTTTTGGAGCGGCGTGCGCGGGGGAGGCGGG
>NZ_JBHYWP010000017.1:26652-56780 GCF_042751845.1 Streptomyces sp. NPDC059398
CCCACCCCGCCTTCGTCCCGCCCCCCGGGCCGGGGGGGGGGCCGCCCGCGCCCGGGGGGGGGGCGGCGCCGGCGGCCACCGCCGGGTGCAAGCACCCGTGGGGGGATAGGGTCCGCTTGCCCCGGGAATCGCGGGCCACTCCCCCTGATTCCCATTTATTTTCCGGCGGCGTCCCGGAGCGGCCCGGCGGCGTCCCGGCGGCCTCTCGTACGCCTCCGGTATCCGCCCGGGAGGCGTACGGCCGGTCAGCGGCCCGGCGGGCAAGGGGAGTTCGGCGTCACCGCACGGTGAACCGCATCAGCCCTTCGAGGAACGGCAGCTCCAGCCACGGCTTCGGCTGGACCATGAGCGCCAGCAGCGTGATGAGGAAACCCAGTACGCCGTACGTGACCATGTCGGTGAAGCGTGAACGCACCGCGAGCATCCCGACGGAA
Organism: Streptomyces sp. NPDC059398; assembly: GCF_042751845.1. NCBI lineage: Bacteria > Bacillati > Actinomycetota > Actinomycetes > Kitasatosporales > Streptomycetaceae > Streptomyces > Streptomyces sp. NPDC059398. The sequence continues at coordinate 27,087 of NZ_JBHYWP010000017.1, forward strand.
CGCACCCATCCGCGCATCACGGCACCGCCGAGCAGAGCGATTCCGACCAGCAGCAGCCCCACCCGTGTCACGTCGAAGGCAACGAGCAGCAGTCCGACGCCGATGGTGACGAGCACCGTGAGCAGCGGCCACTGCCTGGCGGGGGCCGGCGCGTCACCGGGGGCCGCCCGGCCGCCGCCCTCGGGCCGCGCGGTGTCCCGCGTCACGCGGGGGAAGCGCCGGGTCGTCCGGACCGGCTCACCGTCCGGGCCGGGCGCGCTGACCGCGTCCCGCCCCTCCGGCGCACCGGCCTCGCCCGGCTCGGGGCCCTCGGCTCCAGCCTCCTCCTGCGGAGTGGCCGGATGCGCCCCGGAACGCCCGGACTCCCCGGCCCCGGAAGCCTCGGCTTCGGAGGCTCCGGCCTCGGCGCTCCCGGCCTCGGCTGCCTCGGGGCCCCGGGGCTCAGGGCTGCCGGGCTCGGCGGGAGTCTCCGGCGCACCGGACTGCCCGGACGCGGCGGACCCGGCGGGCTCGTCGGACTGCCCGGACGCATCGGACTGCCCGGACGCATCGGACCTCTCCGGCCCGGCGCTCCCGGAACCAGCCGGATTACCGGAAGCCGCCGACTTACCGGTGGCCGCCTGCTTCGCACCCTCCGGCTCGGGCTCAGCCCCAGGCCCCGTCGACTTACCGTCCCCAGGCCCCGTCTGCCCCACCGGCTCCTCGGGCCCCGGCCCCATCAGCGCGGCCGCGTCAGCCGACACTGCGCTCCGCCGCCTCCACGACGTTCACCAGCAGCTGCGCGCGGGTCATCGGGCCCACACCACCCGGGTTCGGCGAGACCCAGCCGGCCACATCGGCGACACCGGGGTGCACATCCCCGGCGATCTTTCCGTTCTCGTCCCTGCTGACACCGACGTCCAGGACAGCGGCCCCCGGCTTGACGTCCTCGGGGTTGATGATGTGCCGCACACCGGCCGCGGAGACGATGATGTCCGCCTGCCTGAGCAACGCGGGAAGGTCACGGGTGCCGGTGTGGCACTGGGTGACGGTCGCGTTCTCGGACTTACGGGTCAGCAGCAGCGGGATGGAGCGGCCCACGGTGATACCGCGGCCGACGACCACGACATGCGCCCCGGCGATCTCCACACCGTGGTGGCGGAGCAGCTGGATGATGCCGTACGGGGTGCAGGGCAGCGGGCCCTCCTCGTTCAGCACCAGCTTGCCGAGGCTGGTGGGGTGCAGCCCGTCCGCGTCCTTGGCCGGATCCATCAGCCCCAGGACACGGTTGGTGTCGATGCCCTTGGGGAGCGGCAACTGCACGATGTAGCCGGTGCATTCGGGATTCTCGTTGAGCTCCCGGACAACCGCCTCGATGTCCTCCTGCGTTGCGGTGCCGGGGAGTTCGCGCTGGATGGAACCGATACCGACCTCGGCGCAGTCGCGGTGCTTGCCGTTGACGTACCAGCGGCTGCCGGGGTCGTCGCCGACGAGCAGAGTGCCGAGACCGGGGGCCACTCCCTTCTCCTTGAGGGCCGCCACGCGGACGGTCAGATCGGACTTGATCGCGGCCGCGGTGGCCTTGCCATCGAGAATCTGGGCTGTCATACGAGCCATTCTTTCAGGGGCGGCGTGATCGCCCAAGTTGCACTTGCACAACGCATACGGTCTCCGACTGGACAAACTTACGCGGCATTGAGAACGATGTGGATCGCAGTGTCGCGGCCAGTACCGGGGGGCAGACCGCTCTGTCGTTTCTTCACCAATCCTCCGCTCGAACCGCGCCGTCCCCGCAGAACCAACGGAGGAATTCAGCCATGAGCTTCGGCGAACCGAACCCGAACAACCCCTACGGCCCGCCGCCGGGGCAGCAGCCGCAGGGCCAGCCCCAGCAGCCGGGCTACGGATACCCGCAGCAGGCTCCGCAGGGCGTGCCGCAGCAGCCCGGTTACGGCTACCCGCAGGCCCCGCCGGTCCAGCAGAACTACGGCGGCGGCTACCCCCAGCAGCCCGGCGGTTACGGCAGCATGCCCCCGTTCGCCGGCTGGTGGAGCCGGTGCGGCGCCATGTTCATCGACGGCCTGGTCATCGGCGTCCCGTACGGCATCATCGTCGGCATCGGTGGCGGCGTCGGCGGTGGCGCCGGTTCCGCGCTCGTCGTGATCGGTGTCCTCGTCGGTATCGGGCTCGGGCTCTTCAAGCTGTACAAGGAGGGCACCACCGGCCAGTTCATCGGGAAGAAGGCCCTGGGCATCAGCCTGCGGCGCGAGGCCGACGGCCAGTACCTGGGCTTCGGCATGTCCTTCGTCCGCTACCTCGCCCACTTCGTGGACAGCCTCGCCTGCTACCTGGGCTGGCTGTGGCCGGCGTGGGACTCCAAGAAGCAGACGTTCGCGGACAAGATCTGCTCGACCGTGGTCGTCAAGGTCGGCTGACCCGCACCCTGCTGAGCCCCGAGGGCCGCAACCCGGCGCATATCGCGCGGAGTTGCGGCCCTCGGCCGTACGGCCCCACATCGCTGGTAATCAGCGGCCCAGTGGCGTGGCCCAGTGGTGTCGCTCAGTGGAAGAAGTGCCGCGTCCCCGTGAAGTACATCGTCACGCCCGCCTTCTTCGCGGCCTCCACGACCAGCTCGTCACGGACCGAACCGCCCGGCTGCACCACGGCCCTGACCCCGGCGTCCGCCAGGATCTCGAAGCCGTCCGGGAACGGGAAGAACGCGTCCGATGCGGCGTACGCCCCCCGCGCCCGCTCCTCGCCCGCACGCTCGACGGCGAGCTTCGCGGAGTCGACCCGGTTGACCTGGCCCATCCCCACACCGACGGACGCGCCGTCCTTGGCGAGCAGGATCGCGTTGGACTTCACAGCCCGGCACGCCTTCCAGGCGAAGGACAGCTCGGCCAGCTCGGCCGCACCGAGCGCCTCACCGGACGCCAGCGTCCAGTTCGCCGGGTCGTCGCCCTCGGCCTGCAGCCGGTCGGTGGCCTGGAGCAGCGCGCCGCCGTCGATCTGTTTGACCTCGGTGGCGGCCGACGGCCCCTCGGGACAGCGCAGCACCCGGATGTTCTTCTTGCGCGCCAGCACGTCGACCGCGCCGTCCTCGTATGCCGGAGCGACGACGACCTCGGTGAAGATGGGGGCGATCTGCTCGGCCAGCTCCACGGTGACCGGACGGTTGACCGCGATCACACCGCCGTACGCGGAGACCGGGTCGCAGGCGTGCGCCTTGCGGTGCGCCTCCGCCAGGTCGTCACCGACCGCGATACCGCAGGGGTTGGCGTGCTTGATGATCGCCACACAGGGCTCGGTGTGGTCGTAGGCGGCCCGGCGCGCGGCGTCGGTGTCCGTGTAGTTGTTGTACGACATCTCCTTGCCGTGCAGCTGCTCGGCCTGGGCGAGACCACCCGTACCGGAGACGTACAGCGCGGCGCCCTGGTGCGGGTTCTCGCCGTAGCGCAGGACGTTGCCGCGCTCGTACGTCGCACCGAGGAACTCGGGGAAGCCGCTGTCGTCGGCCGCCGCGTAACCGTCGGCGAACCAGCCGGCGACCGCCACGTCGTACGCGGCGGTGTGCCGGAATGCCTCGGCCGCGAGCCGCTTGCGCGCGGTGAGGTCGAAGCCGCCGCCCCTGACGGCGGTGAGGACGTCCGCGTACCGGCCGGGGCTGGTGACGACCGCCACCGACGGGTGGTTCTTGGCAGCGGCGCGGACCATCGAGGGGCCGCCGATGTCGATCTGCTCGACGCACTCGTCCGGTGTGGCGCCGGACGCGACGGTCTCGGTGAAGGGGTAGAGGTTCACCACGACCAGGTCGAAGGGCTCCACCTCCAGCTCGGCGAGCTGCCTGCGGTGGTCCTCCAGGCGCAGATCGGCGAGGATCCCGGCGTGCACCCGGGGGTGCAGCGTCTTGACCCGGCCGTCGAGGCACTCCGGGAAACCGGTGAGCTCCTCGACCTTGGTGACCGGCACACCGGCAGCGGCGATCTTCGCCGCGGTGGATCCGGTGGAGACGAGCGTGACGCCCGCCTCGTGCAGCCCGAGGGCCAGCTCCTCCAGACCCGACTTGTCGTAGACGCTGACGAGCGCGCGCCGGATGGGCTTAACGGTGTTCTCGGTGTGCACCGACCTGAACCTTTCGTCCCTCAATGCGGTAGCCGTTACGGGCCAGACGCCCCACGACATCGACGAGCAGCTTCCGCTCGACTTCCTTGATGCGCTCATGAAGAGCGCTTTCGTCGTCCTGCTCCCGGATCTCGACCACACCCTGCGCGATGATCGGACCGGTGTCGACGCCGTCGTCGACGAAGTGGACGGTGCAGCCGGTGACCCTGGCCCCGTACGCGAGCGCGTCGCGCACTCCGTGAGTGCCGGGGAACGCGGGCAGCAGGGCCGGATGCGTATTGACGAACCGGCCCCCGAAGGCCGCGAGGAACCGCTTCCCCACGATCTTCATGAAACCGGCCGACACGACCAGGTCGGGTGCGTGGGCGGCGGTGGCCTCGGCCAGCGCCGCATCCCACGCGTCGCGGTCCGCGTACTCCTTCACCCTGCAGACGAAGGTCGGCAGTCCGGCGTCGCGGGCGCGGTCGAGTCCGGCGATGTTGTCGCGGTCGGCGCCGACCGCGACGATCTCGGCTCCATAGCCGGCCGGATCGGCGGCGATGGCATCGAGCAGGGCCTGCAGATTGGTTCCGGAACCGGAGACCAGCACGACCAGACGGGCGGGAGAGGACGGGGAGGCCACGGCGGGGCCCTTTCTGGATACGACTTGTGCGGTCGTACGAATAGAGCGCAGCCCCCGATACGGGGAACTCTACGAACGCGCCGACCGTCGGCAACGATACCGGCACACCGAAAGGCCCCCACGGGACGGGGGCACGGCCGAGAGGTAGCGTCTGGGGACAGGACCTGTCTCCCGGGCAGGAACCGATCGAGGGGAAGACGTTCACCAGATGCAGGACCGACGCCACCGCGCGACTCTCCGCACCCCGCTGCACGGGCAGGGCTCCATGCTGCTGCGGGAACGCCGGCCCTCCTCGACGGAACCCGACGACGACAACCCGTTCGCACCGCCGCCCGCCGACCGGCCCGAGCAGCCGTGGCGGCCCCGGCAGCCGCAGCACCCGGCGGGCGGTGACGGAAACGGCGGCGGGAGCGGGAGCGGCGAGGGGGATGGCGGCGACGGCTCGTCTCCGTCGGATTCGTCGTCCCACGGCCGGGGAGGCCAGTGGAGCCCGGTTCAGCCGGGCCGCCATGACGGCGGGTTCGGCGGCGGCCCTCAGCGACCGGCGGGCGGCCCGGACGACCCGGGAAACGGGCGGAACGGCGGCCAGGGCGGCCCTGGTCCGTCCCTGCGCTGGGATCCGAAGGACCCGGCCCAGCGCCGGGCGCGCTATGCGCTGCTCGCCGGAATGTGGGCGTTCTTCTTCGCCCTCTTCAACCTGCCGGAGATCGGCCTGCTGCTCGGCGCACTCGCGGTCTACTGGGGCGTCAGCGCCCTGCGCGCCAAGCCGCAGACGGGCTCCGGCGCGCACCGGGGCGCCGCCTCCTCGACAGCGCCGCAGCAGGCGGCGCCCCCGATGCCTCCGACGCCCCCGCCTCCGGCCGACGGGCGGCAGCCCAGTCCTGACGTCCCTCCGGCGCCGACGGCACCGCCTGCCCCCGGTGGGCAACCGGGTCCGTACGGGGGCCCGTACACCGGTCCGTACGCCGGTGCGTCGGCCGCCTCGTCCAAGCAGCAGATCACCGCTGCGGTGAGCGGCCTGGTGACCGCGGGACTCGCGCTGCTGATCGTGATCCTGACGTTCTCGGCGCAGCTCGTGTACCGGGACTACTACACCTGTGTGAACGACGCCCTGACGAAGCAGGGCCAGATCGCCTGCAACAAGAAGCTGCCGCACTCACTGGTTCCGGTTCTCGGCACGAAGAAGTAGGTACGAGGGCGTACGCGGGCGGAAGCCGGCGGTCGCGCTGAGGGTTGTGCGGCTCAGTCCTCGTCGGTACGGGGCACCGGCGGCCCGATGTCCGGGCCGGTTCCGGTGCTGGAACCGGCATCGTGACCATCGTGACCAGGGCCGTCACCACGCGAAGGCTCACCCTCGGCTCCGTCGGACTGTGCGGGAAGGCCGGCCGGGCTGACAGCTTCCGGGCTCTCGGGGGCGTCGGCACCGCCCTCGTCGGCATTCTCGGCCTCCTCGGACCGCTGTAGTTGCTCGGACCGGCGGGGCTGCTTGACAGCGCCCGCGTCTCCGGATGGGAGCGGCGATGCGGCGGGGGGTTCGGAGAACCCGGGAGATCCGGCCGATGAGGACGTGGAGGTGGAAGTAGGGGTGGAGGTGGAAGTAGAGGTGGAGGACGGGAACGTGTCCTGTGCATCCGTGAGAGGGAACTTCGCGAACAGCCGCCCGGACAGGGCCCGCAGCGCAGCCCACCGCCCCGCGCGCGCTCCGTCGTCGCTGCCGCCGTTGCTGTCGCCGCTGCTGTCGCCTGCGGGAACATCCCCCTTCCCCTCGGCCTCTCCAGAGGCACCCATGCCCCCGCCTTCGTGCGCCTCCGGCTCCACCGGGGCCGGGTCTCCCACCGGGCCCGGGGCCATGGCTTTCGCGGAGGCCGGGGCCTCCGCCGGAGCGACGCCCATCCGGGCCTGAACTTCCGCCGGAGCCTGCACCCCCACCCGCACCGCTGCCACTCCGTCCGCAGTGGCCTCTCTGTCCGCAGGGGCCTCCACCCCAGCGGCCCCGGACCCGGCAGCGGCACCGGCCCGGCTGCTGCGCAGCGCCCACCAGCGCCGGAGGAGTGCCACGGGAAGGCCGGTTCCCACGGTCCAGGCGAGCGTGGCCACGCTGGTGTGCCACCACACCGGGCCGAAGGACGTCAGCCTTCCAGTACCGAGCGGTCCGCCGGACAGAGCAGCCAGACCGGCCATCACCGCCGCACAGACGACTGCCGCCGACAGGGCCATGAGCGCGGTACCGCCGAAGGTCCCGGCCCGGCCGTCGTCCCGTACCCGTGTCACGAACCAGCCGAGCACGGCCCCCGCTGCCACCGGCACACCCGCGACCGCCCAGGTCAGCGGCGTCCCGCTGCCCGGCCCCGGCAGAGCGGCCAGCAGCGGGAAGTAGGGCAGCGCGGCATTTCCGGTGACCACGAGCGGTGTCACCACGGAACCGGTACCGAGGGTGAAACCGGGACCGAGTGCGTACGAAGCCCCCCACAGCGCCGCGTTGGGTACGAGCGCGGCGGCCAGCAGCAGCACGGTGAACCGCCCCGACCAGGCGCCGGTCAACCGCAGGAACGATTCCTGCGCGGCGCCCCCGTGCCACACCAGTGAACCGCCGACCAACAGCGCACCCCCACCCGCCAGCACAGCGACGGCAGCGACTCCGGCCCGCAGCGCGGTCGGCACCCGGGGGTCGCGGAGTGCACGTCGCACGCCGGCGGGAAGCGCCCCACCACCGGCGTACGGTGCGCGCCCCCAGCCACTGAACGGCTCACGCGGGAAGGCCCGCGCCCGCCACACGCCCACCCCGGCCGCGACTCCGGCGACGAGCGGCAGATGCCACAGTGCGCTCAACGGCCGGACGGACAGCGGCCCGTCCGACGCGTACCACGTCACCAGGGCGGCCACCAGGAGATAGCCACTGGTCACCGCCGCGAGAGCGCCGTGCACCGAGGGACCCGGGCGGCCGTTCGCCGGGTCGAACGCGGCACGCGCGGCCCGCTGGACCAGCCATACCGGCAGGATCACCAGCAGCATCGGCACCAGGCCCAGCGGGGCAGGCACCCCGGATGTGGTGTCATGCCTGGTCAGCTCGGTGCCATGGGCGAGCAGCCACAGCGCGGCCGTGACATGCAGTGCGCCACCGGGCCCGCTGTCGGGATAGGGCGAGCTGATCCACAGCAGCATCACCAGCACGGTCAGCGAGCCGAGTCCGAGCGCCGCCGCGAGTCCGCCTCGCAGCACACAGTCGGCCAGCACGGCGGACCGGCTCCGCACGGGGGCGAGCGACGGGCTGCGTTCGGTCATCTGAATCACGCGGGCCATGCTGCCAACGACACGCGCTTTCACCGCGTAACAGGCAAAGGCCGGTCGTGTCACTCAATATACGTTTATGCACTTTTCGGACTCGCTCTCTGCCGTGAGCAGCGCCGGGGGCACCGCATGACGGAACTGCGCTCCCCGAAGAAGCGGCGCCGAGCACGCCGGGCGAAGCCGCCGGGCGCCGGGCAGCCGGCGCAAGGCCAGCACGAGGCAGCACCGCCAGAGGCACCTCGCGCGAAGGAACAGCCGTCAGAAGTCGTGCCTCCTGATGGGGCACCCGGAGAAGCGGCACCTCCCGACTCAGCACCCGCGGACACGGCGCCCGCGAACACGACGCCTACGGACACGGCACCTACGGAAGCGGCAGTCCCTGTTGCAGCACCTGCGGACGCGACACCGTCAGAGGCCACGACCGCAGAGCCAACGGCCGCGGACGCAACGACCGCGGACGCAACGGCGACAGACGTAACGGCCGCGAAGACGACAAGCGCGGGAGCGACGGACACGGGAGCGACGGACACAGAGGCAACGGCCGCCGAGGCAAGCACCGCAGAGGCAGCGAGCGCGTCCGGCCCGGAAGATTCGTCCAGCGCCCCCGCTCTCACCCCTTCCGAAGCCTTCGACATGCTCTACGCCCAGGCCGCACCCGGTCTCGTACACCAGACCTATGTGCTCACCGGTCGCCGCCGTCTCGCCGGGCAGGCGGTCGAGCGCGCGTTCCACCTGGCGTGGCAGCGATGGCCGGAGGTCGCGACGGACCGCGACCCGGCGGGTTGGGTACGCGCTGCGGCGTACGAGTACGCCGTGTCGCCCTGGCGCCGGCTGAGCCGCAAGGGCGCGCGCCCCGACCCCCGCACCACGGACCCCGTACAGGGCCCGCTGCGCGAGGCCGTGCTCCGCCTGCCGCCCGCCTACCGGCGCACCCTGCTGCTGTACGACGGACTCGGTCTCGACCTCCCCGAGACCGCGGCCGAGACAGAGGCGACCACCCGCGCCGCCGCGAACCGGCTGCTTTACGCGCGGGCCGCCGTGGCCCGGTCCCTGCCCGGGCTGGAAGAACCCGGGCAGTTCCGGGAACGCCTGGGTGCCCTCGCCCTCACCGGGCTCGAAGCCGCGCTCCCGGAGGCCCGCGCCGTACGGACCGGGAGTGAGCGCAGAACCCGGTTCTGGACGCGGCTCACCATCGGGAGCATTGTCCTGCTGACGGCCCTGACGGCGTTCACGCTGGTCACGGCCCCCACTCACTACGCACGGCCGACCGGGGCCCCGCACCGCGTGCAGGGTGTCCCGCCACGCGGGGGCCCGCAGCGGCTGACCGCCGAGGACAAGAAGCTGCAGCAGAGGCTCCGGACGCTCCCGGCGAACGGCCCGGAACGCCTGGTGCCACAACTGCGCTGACCCGGCCGGGCCTCACCACACCCGCCCGGTCAACTCCGAGGCTTCCCGCCCCAGCACGCACGAGCGGGCCCGCACCCCCTGAAAACCAGGAGGAACGGGCCCGCTCCGCAGTGCTGGGACTGTCCGGGAAACCCGGGTCCGCTACGCGCCGGCGAGGATCGCCCGAGCCAGCTTGGCCGTCTCGGTCGGCGTCTTGCCGACCTTGACGCCCGCGGCCTCCAGCGCTTCCTTCTTCGCCTGGGCGGTGCCGGAGGAGCCGGAGACGATGGCGCCTGCGTGGCCCATGGTCTTGCCCTCGGGCGCCGTGAAGCCCGCGACATAGCCGACGACCGGCTTCGTCACGTTCTTCGCGATGTAGTCGGCCGCACGCTCCTCGGCGTCGCCGCCGATCTCACCGATCATCACGATGAGGTCGGTCTCGGGGTCCGCCTCGAACGCCGCGAGGGCGTCGATGTGGGTCGTACCGATGACCGGGTCGCCACCGATGCCGACGGCCGACGAGAAGCCGATGTCACGGAGCTCGTACATCATCTGGTAGGTCAGCGTGCCCGACTTGGAGACGAGACCGATACGGCCGGGCTTGGTGATGTCGCCCGGGATGATGCCGGCGTTGGACTGGCCGGGGGTGATCAGGCCGGGGCAGTTCGGGCCGATGATCCGGGTCTTGTCGCCCTTCGACTTGGCGTACGCGTAGAACGCGGCCGAGTCGTGGACGGCGATGCCCTCGGTGATGACGACCGCGAGCGGGATCTCGGCGTCGATCGCCTCGACGACGGCGGCCTTCGAGAAGGCCGGCGGCACGAAGAGGACCGAGACGTCGGCACCGGTCTTCTCGATGGCCTCGGCGACCGTGCCGAACACGGGGACGTCGGTGCCGTCGAAGTCGACGGAGGTGCCGGCCTTGCGGGGGTTCACGCCGCCGACGATGTTGGTGCCGTCAGCGAGCATGAGCTTGGTGTGCTTCATGCCGGTGGCGCCGGTCATCCCCTGGACGATGACCTTGCTTTCCTTGGTCAGGAAAATAGCCATGGTGTTGGTGACCTGTTCCCTTACTTCGCAGCCGCGAGCTCGGCGGCCTTGTCGGCCGCGCCGTCCATGGTGTCCACACGCTGCACGAGCGGGTGGTTGGCGTCCGACAGGATCTTGCGACCCAGCTCCGCGTTGTTGCCGTCGAGACGGACGACCAGCGGCTTGGTGACCGCTTCGCCCTTCGACTTGAGGAGCTCAAGCGCCTGGACGATGCCGTTGGCGACCTCGTCGCACGCGGTGATGCCGCCGAAGACGTTGACGAACACGGACTTGACGTCCGGGTCGCCGAGGATGATCTCCAGGCCGTTCGCCATGACCTCGGCGGAGGCGCCGCCACCGATGTCGAGGAAGTTGGCGGGCTTCACGTTGCTGTGCTTCTCACCGGCGTACGCGACGACGTCGAGGGTGCTCATGACGAGCCCCGCGCCGTTGCCGATGATGCCGACCTCGCCGTCGAGCTTGACGTAGTTGAGGTTCTTGGCCTTGGCGGCAGCCTCGAGCGGGTTGGCTGCTGCCTTGTCCTCAAGCGCCTCGTGGTCGGGCTGGCGGAAGTCGGCGTTCTCGTCGAGCGAGACCTTGCCGTCAAGGGCGATGATCTTGCCGTCGCCGGACTTGATCAGCGGGTTGACCTCAACGAGGAGCGCGTCCTCCTTGATGAAGACGGTCCACAGCTTCTGCAGCACGTCGGCGACCTGGCCGGCGATCTCGGCCGGGAACTTCGCCGCGGCCACGATCTCCGCGGCCTTCTCCGGGGTGCAGCCCTCGTTGGCGTCGACCGGGATCTTGGCCAGCGCGTCGGGGTTCTCCTCGGCGACGACCTCGATCTCCACGCCGCCCTCGACCGAGGCCATGGCGAGGAAGGTGCGGTTGGTGCGATCGAGGAGGAAGGAGACGTAGTACTCCTCCGCGATGTCCGCCGTCTCGGCCAGCATGACCCTCTGGACCGTGTGGCCCTTGATGTCCATGCCCAGAATGGCGTCGGCCTTCGCCACGGCGTCGGCCGGGTCGGAGGCGAGCTTCACACCGCCGGCCTTGCCACGGCCGCCGACCTTGACCTGCGCCTTGACGACGGCCTTGCCGCCCAGACGCTCGGTCACCTCGCGCGCCGCCTCAGGCGTATCGATGACTTCACCGGCCAGCACCGGTACACCGTGCTTGGCGAAGAGGTCCCTCGCCTGGTACTCGAACAGGTCCACGCGCGTCCGTCTCCCTTTGCTTAAATCGTCGTCGCAGTAGTGATCGCGGTTACTTGTCTGCGTGGGCGTGCCGCGAAGGGCAACGTGACTGCGCTGTCACTGGGGAGGCGTAGACGGTGTCCGAGTACGCGGCATGTCCGTCTCGCAGGTTATCCCCGTGGGCGCCGGGTCCCTAAATCGCAGATCACACCTGCGCGGTGATTACGGTCACAAACCCCCGTCCCGGACAGCGCGGCCCCACCGCCCCGGGAAACCGCCCGGTGAGCTGTGCCGACGCGGCGAGGGAGCGGTCAGGAACGCGGTACAGCGCCGGTGAGGAGTGCGTCCGCCACGTCGCCGAGGGTGACCGATGACACAGCGGACGGGGCGCCATGAACGGCCGCCCGCCCGGCGGCCCGGCCGTGCGGCCTCCTGCGGGTGCACCGCGGCGTCCGGGCACCGGTGCACCGCGGTAGCCGGTTACTGATGCAAAGCGGAGTCCGGTCACTGGCGCATCACGGTGTCGGTCACTGGCGCATCGCAGTACCGGTCACAGGCGCATCGCCGTATCCGGTACGGGCAAGGGCCTCCTTTCGATCGCTGCGGCCATGACGTCCGGGAAGAGATCAGGCGTACAGGCGAAGGCGGGTGCCCCCAGTGCGGCCAGCCCCTCCGCATGGGCGTGGTCGTACGCCGGTGCTCCCTCGTCCGACAGGGCGAGCAGCGTGACGAACTGGGTGCCCGACGCCTTCATCGCCGCGACCCGCTTCAGCATTTCGTCCCGTATCCCTCCCTCGTACAGGTCGCTGATCAGCACCACCACCGTGTCCGTCGGCCGGGTGATCTGCTTCTGGCAGTACGCCAGGGCCCTGTTGATGTCCGTGCCGCCGCCGAGTTGGGTGCCGAAGAGGACATCGACGGGGTCATCGAGTTGTTCCGTCAGATCGACAAAGGCCGTGTCGAAGACGACGAGGCGGGTGGAGAGGGAGCGCATCGATGCGAGAACCGCGCCGAACACCGACGCATAGACCACCGATGCGGCCATCGAGCCCGACTGGTCGATGCAGAGGATGACGTCCTTCTTCACCGAGCGGGCCGCGTGACCGTAGCCGATGAGCCGCTCGGGAACGACCGTGCCGTACTCCGGCAGATAGTTCTTCAGGTTGGCGCGGATGGTGCGGTCCCAGTCGATGTCCCGGTGGCGCGGTCTGCTGATCCTGGCGGAACGGTCCAACGCACCGCCGACCGAGGTCCGCATCTTCGCCGCGAACCGCTTCTCCAACTCCTCGACCACCTTGCGGACGACGGCTCGCGCCGTCTCCCTGACCGTCTCGGGCATCGCTTTGTTGAGCGAGAGCAGCGTCCCGACCAGGTGCACATCCGCCTCGACGGCCTCCAGCATCTCCGGTTCGAGCAACAGGGCGGACAGCCCTGTGCGTTCGATGGCATCGCGCTGCATCACCTGGACGACCGAACTCGGGAAGTACGTACGGATGTCACCCAGCCAGCGGGCGACGGACGGTGCGGATGCCCCGAGCCCGGCCGTCCGGCCGCCACTCCGTCCGCCTCCCTTCTTTCCGTTGCCGTACAGCGCGCCGAGCGCCCCGTCCATCGCTGCGTCCCTGCCTCCGAGCGACACCCCGGCGCTCTCCGCCGCATCACCCCCGAGGACGAGCCTCCAGCGCCGCAGCCGTTCCTCCACCGTGTTCATCTGCGCTCCCCCATCGGATCGTTGACACCTGTCAGGCCGCCGGCCGGCCGTCGGCTCGGCCCTCCACCTACCCGGCCGTCTCTCCCTTCCCGTCCGGCCCCCGGGCTGCCGGCGAGGCCGCTGAGCCGCCGAGGAGCAGCCGCACCACCGGCAGGACCGCGCCAGCCCGCCCCGCATCGAGCCCGGCCCCGAACCCGGGCAGCGATTCTTCGGCCCTCCCGCCGACCCGCCCGGCCCCGCTGTCCCCACTGGCCCCACTCCTTCCGCCGGTCCGGCCGCCCCCACCCGGGCCGGTTCCGCGTCCGACGAGCTCGCCGAGTGTGCGGCGAACGCCCGGCTCGTACGCCGAGAACGTACGGCGCAGCAACGGAAGTACGCCGGTGAACGCTTCCGCCGGAACACCCGTCAGCCACGCGTCGACCAGCCCGAGCAACCGCTCGTCGTGGACCAGGAGCGTGCCCGCCCATGGGGCCCCGCCGACAAAGCCCTCGATCCAGGCGGCGGCATCGGCGGGCGGTGCGCCCGGCGACAGGGCGAGTCCCATGAGCCGTGCTGTCTCCTCTTCGGCGAGCTGCCCGTCGTCCAGCAGGAGGCGGACAGCCCGCCCGCGTATCAGCCCGGTGACGGATTCGCGAGTGGAGAGTCTGCGCAGCGCCTCGGTCCACCGCTCGCGCAGCCCCGCGGCATCCGGCAGCAGCCCGATCGCGGCGTGGACCCCCTCCACATGGGTCCGCATCTCGTTCGCCCCGTCCGTGTCCAGCCCCGTACAGGCCGATGGCAGACCGACGCAGATCCGCTCGGCCAGGCCCACCGTCACCTCGGCGAGCGCCGCCGTACCGGTGGAGCGCACATTTCCGTACCGCAGGGAACGGGCCAGCGTGGGCAGTGCACCGGCGAGATGCCCTACATCGGTATCGAGCGCGGCGCGGTCGGTGAGGGCCCGCATCACCACCGGGAGCGCATCGGGCAGTTCGGCCAGGAGACACTGCTCGGCAAGGGCGGTGACGGAGGCGAGGGCGGTCGCGGACACGGCCTGGGACGCGGCTCTGGCAGTGGCGGCGGAGAGCACGGTCGTCCCCCACATGCCGGCCTCCGCAACCCGCAGGGACAGCTCCGGTTCCCAGCGCAGCCGCCAGCTCTCCCGGAACGTGCCCGTACTCGCCCGGCCCCGGCCTGGTTCGCCCCAGGCGACCCCGAGAAGCCTCAACCGGTGCAACAACCGGGACCGCCCGGCATCCGTCTCCTTGCGCAGGTCGAGGTCCAGGTCTCGTCCGGCACCTTCCGGACGCAGCCGCAGTGCACGCTGGGCCCGGGTCAGATCACGCTGGAGAGGTACGGCAGGAGCGGCATCCGGGACCTCTCCGAGCACCTCGCCGACGACAAGCCGGTCCTGGACGAGCCCGAGCGGTACGTCGGACCCTTCGCACATCACCGCCTTCACCGCGTCGGTCGTCTCGGTCAGCCCCGGCAGCGGGCGCCCGCGCAGTGCGGCGAGCGTCACCGCGAGCCGTACGGCTTCGATGACATGGGCGGAAGACACCTGCTGGTCCTCGTCGCGCAGCAGGCGTGCGACCTTGGTCATCCAGCGCTCGACCGGGCGGTCACCGGCACCGAACAGGTGCCCGTACCAGCCGGGCGACTCGATACCCGCGCCGTATCCGCTGCGCCGGGCGAGCCTCCGGTGGGTCCACGGCACCCAGGTCATCTCTGCTTTCACCTTGGGCAGTGCCTTGAGCAGGGCCCGGTCGGCCGCGACGGTGGTCTTCACCGCCAGGGCAGGAACGTGCCAGGCACCGCAGACGACCGCCACCGGGCCGTCGAACTCCCGCCTCGCCGCTCGAAGTTGGATCCGCATATACGCCTCGCGGACCCGGTCCCGGGGAAATCCCGCATCCCCGTAGGTCTCACGGAGCGCCGCCATGGCTTCGGAGAGTGCGGCGAACGGCGCGAGAGGATCATTCCCCGGGCCGCGCCCACCGGGGCCGCCGCTCCCACCGTGGCTGCCGGAACCGCCGGAACCGCCGGAACCGCCGGAACTGCCGGAACCGCCGGAGCCGCCGGAGCCGCCGGAGCCACGAGCGCCGCCCGGGCCACCGGAGCCGCGGTGCTCCACGACGTCCTCCCACCAGCGCTCGGCGTCGTCATAGCCTGCGGTCTCGGCCAGCACTCCGATGGGGTCGATCCGCACACCGGCGGAAGTCCCCTCGGCCCCGCTGTCACCGGGCCCGTCCGCAACCGGATCCACAGGTTCATGAGCGGGGTCCTCATCGGCCATCGCCAGGGAGTGGGCCGAGGGCAGATCGATGAACCGGACCGGCACTCCACGTCGCTGCGCCCAGCGGATCGCCACCCACTCCGGGGAGAACTCCGCCAGGGGCCAGAACGCCGCCCGGCCCGGATCGCCCACCACATGGGCGAGGAGCGCCACCGGTGGCCTCATGCCCTCGTCCGCTGCGAGCGGCAGCAACGCGTCCCCCTCCGGCGGCCCCTCGACCAGCACGGCGTCGGGCACCACGGCGTCCAGCGCGGCCAGTACCGCACGGGCCGAACCCGGACCGTGGTGCCGGACGCCGAGCAGCAGCGGGCCGGCCGGCACGTGGTGCGCGGTGCGCGCGGACAGCTCGTGCGCTGCCGGGGAACGGCTCTGCCCGGTGACGGCGGACTCCCGCGCGCGGTGCGCACCGGGTACGGGGCAAGCCGTGGTCCCGGTCATACCGAGACCTCGCGGCACGCCCGGTAGAAGTCCTTCCAGCCGTCCCGCTCCCGTACCACCGTCTCCAGATACTCCTGCCAGATCACCCGGTCGGCGGCCGGCTCGCGTACGACCGCGCCCAGCAGACCTGCGGCGACATCGGACGGACGGAGCACCCCGTCACCGAAATGGGCGGCGAGAGCGAGGCCGTTGGTGACGACGGAGATCGCCTCGGCTGTGGACAGCGTGCCCGAAGGGGACTTGACCTTGGTGCGCCCGTCGGAAGTGACCCCGCCGCGCAACTCGCGGAAGACGGTCACCACCCGGCGGATCTCGTCCATGCCTTCGGCAGCGGCCGGCAGATCGAGCGACCGGCCGATCTGATCGACGCGCCGAGAGACGATGTCGACCTCCGCATCGGCGGTGGAAGGCAGCGGCAGGACCACGGTGTTGAAACGCCGGCGCAGCGCGCTGGACAGCTCGTTGACCCCGCGGTCGCGGTCGTTGGCGGTGGCGATCAGGTTGAATCCGCGGACCGCCTGTGTCTCCTGGCCCAGCTCCGGGATGGGCAGGGTCTTCTCGGACAGGATCGTGATCAGGGTGTCCTGCACATCGGCGGGGATCCGGGTCAGCTCCTCGACGCGTGCGGTCGTCCCGTCCGCCATCGCCCGCATGACCGGGCTGGGCACCAGGGCCTCACGGCTCGGCCCGTGGGCCAGCAGCCGCGCGTAGTTCCAGCCGTATCTGATCGCTTCCTCCGGTGTCCCGGCCGTGCCCTGGACGAGCAGGGTGGAGTCGCCGCTCACGGCCGCCGCGAGATGCTCGGAGACCCATGTCTTGGCGGTGCCCGGAACTCCGAGCAGCAACAGCGCACGGTCGGTCGCGAGGGTGGTGACGGCGACTTCGACGATGCGCCGCGGTCCGACGTACTTGGGGGTGATCACCGTCCCGTCGGGCAGCGTGCCGCCCTGGAGGTAGGTGGCCACGGCCCAGGGCGAGAGCTTCCAGCGCTCGGGACGCGGGCGGTCGTCGGCGGCTGCGAGCGCGCGCAGTTCGTGGGCGAATGCGTCCTCGGCATGCGGCCTCAGAACCTCTGCGGCGGTGCTTTCGGGCGTGGTCATGGATCCCCCTCCAGATCGGCGACCTGATGTGGTCCCCACCGTGCACCATGGCACTGACAATCGACTGTTTACGCAGCTCAGAGCCTGTTGTCAGTGGCAGCACGTACCTTCGGAGCCATGAATCAGCAGGGGGTTCGGCAGGACGTTCGGCGGGGCGTTCGGCAGGGGGTGCGCTGGTCCGCGGACCAGGTGCTGGCACTGGCTCCTGACGTGGCGTCACGCAAGGCGGGGAGCAGGCTCGGGGGCTCGTCCGGGCCGTGGTCGGAAGCGGGGTGGACGAGCGGTCCGGAGGCCGTGTGGGGGCTGTGCAGCGGAAGCGGAAGCAAGCCGTACCGGACTGTGGTCGACATAGCGGGTGTGGCGTACAAGTGCACTTGCCCCAGCCGGAAGTTTCCGTGCAAGCACGCGCTGGGGCTGCTGTTGCTCTGGGCTGCCGCGGACGTGACGGTGAGGGAAACGGTGACGCCCCCGGGGTGGGCCGCCGAGTGGCTCGAAGGCCGCAGGACAGCCCGGGAGAAGGGGAGTTCCGTCAGTGGCCCGGGTGCGGGGGCCAGGAATCAGCCGGACCCGGAAGCGGCGAGACGGCGGGCGGAGCGCCGGGCCGAGCGGGTCACCGCGGGCACCACTGAGCTGGAACAGCGCCTGGACGACCTGCTGCGGAGTGGGCTGGCCGGCGCGGAGCAGGCGGGGTACGGACTGTGGGAGGAGACCGCGGCCCGCATGGTCGACGCCCAGGCCCCCGGACTCGCCGCCAGAGTAAGGGAGTTGGGCGCCATCCCGTCATCCGGCCACGGCTGGCCCGCCCGGCTGCTGGAGGAGTGCGCGATGCTGCATCTGCTGGACAGGGCCTGGCTCGGGCGTGACCTGCTGCCGGAGGCGCTGGCCACGACGGTGCGTATGCGCGTCGGACTGCCCGTACCAGCCGGGGGTTTGCCGGTCCGGGACAGGTGGCTGGTCCTCTCCCAGCAGGACTCCTCCGACGAAAGACTCACCACCCGCCGTATCTGGCTGTACGGCAGCAGCTCGGGACGCACAGCGCAGCTGCTGGACTTCGGCGCAGCGGGCAGGGCACCGGGGACAGCTCTGCCCGTGGGCCTGACACTGGATGCAGAGCTGACGCCCTACCCGGGAGCAGGTCAGCTACGGGCCGCGCTGGGCGAGCGGTTCGGCCCAGCGGGACGGGCAGCCGGCCCGCCCGAGGGGATATCGACCGGCGCCGCCGTCAGGGCGTACGGGCTGGCGCTGCGTGACGACCCCTGGCTCAGTTCCTGGCCGGTAACCCTGTCGTCCGTCATACCGGTCCCCGGCGCCGGAGGCAGCAGCGGCTGGCAACTGGCCGACGCCGAGGAAGGGACTGCCCTGCCCCTCACGCCGGGCTCTTCGGCCAGGTCCGGACTGTGGAGGCTCACCGCGCTCTCCGGCGGCGGCCCGGTCACCGTTTTCGGGGAGTGCGGCCACCGAGGCTTCACTCCACTCACGGCCTGGACGCCGGGTACGGCGGAAGCCGTACCGCTGACCTGAACTTGGCAGATGGGGCCAGCGCGGACTGGTGCGGGCCGCTGCGCCGTGCGTCGGCTCGGTGGCGGCTCGGTGCACTGCACACCAGGCATCGGCACAGCGGCGTATCGGCGCATCCATCTCATTCTGATCCACGTTCACATTCCTGCTCACGCCCATGCCCATGCCCACGCCCATGCCCATGTCCATGCTCACGGAGTCCACGCTCAAGGAGGGAACCGATGACCAGCACGCACACCATGACCTGGGAAGAGCTTGTGACCTCGGCTCTGCTCGGCACCGATCGCAGGCCGACGTCGGCAGGAGACTTCCCGCTGCTGGACGCCGCAGCGCTGCAGACCGTGCGACGCAGGGCGGGGCTGCTTCCCGCTGTCGCAGCCGTGCCACCGCCTCCTGCCCCGGACGACCCACGGCCCGAGCCGCCCGAACCGGCCAGGCGGAGACTGGCCCAGCTGCTGGCCGGCCGGTCCGGGCCGCAGGGCTCCGGTGGACGGCGCGGCGCCGCACCCGATCTCACCGAGTTGCTGCCCCAGTGGCTCGCGGTAGCGCTCCGGCACGGATACCGTGCGCCCGCCTCGCAGTTGGACGCACTCCTCGACGCCGCACGGTCACGTACGGATCTGCGTCCGCAGGCGCTCGCCTTCGCCGGAGCGCGAGGCCTGTGGCTCGCCAGGCTCAACCCTGAGTGGAAGTTCGCGCTGCGCAGCACGCCAGGGGGCGCTGGACTGCCCGCGCCCACGGACACGGAGGCCGTCCGGAACCTCTGGGAGGAGGGGCTGTTCGCCGAGCGCGTGGCGCTGCTCACCGCTGTACGGTCCGACGCACCGGCGGCCGGGATCGATCTGCTCACCACCACGTGGTCCACGGAGCGTGCCGAGGACCGTCTGATGTTTCTCGACTCGTTGCGCACCGACCTCGTGGTCGAGGACGAACCTTTCCTGGAGCGAGCCTTGGCCGATCGCAGCCGCAATGTCCGCTCCACTGCGGCCGAGCTGCTCTCCGCACTTCCTACGTCCGCACTCGCCGCCCGGATGGCCGACCGCGCGATGACGTGCATCAGTCTGGACCTGTCCGAGGACCAGGCCCGGATATCGGTCGAAGCGCCGCACGAGTGCGATGCGGCGATGCAGCGCGACGGCGTCTCCGCAGTGCCGCCGGGCGGCCGGGGCGAGCGGTCCTGGTGGCTCGGCCAGCTGGTGGAGGCGGCTCCGCTAGGCGTGTGGAGCAGCAGGCTGGGAGGCCGCCCGCCCGGCCGGATCGTCGCCCTGCCGGTGGCGGACGGGTGGGGCGAGGAACTGCATGCGGCATGGTGCAGGGCCGCGGTGCGGCAGCGGGACACCGCATGGTCGCGCGCCCTGCTCTCGGGTCCCGGCACTGCCTCCCTCGCTGAGCGCGCGAAGCTGCTGGCCGCACTGCCGGAGGGCGAACGGGCGTGCTGGGTGGCCGAGTTCATCGCCGGGAACGGACTGTCGGAGGCGTTCCAACTGCTGGCCGTCTGCGATGTCCCCTGGTC
The DNA here is from genome assembly GCF_042751845.1 of Streptomyces sp. NPDC059398. NCBI lineage: Bacteria > Bacillati > Actinomycetota > Actinomycetes > Kitasatosporales > Streptomycetaceae > Streptomyces > Streptomyces sp. NPDC059398. The sequence goes on from NZ_JBHYWP010000017.1 coordinate 47,264, forward strand.
GGAGCCGCTGGGCCGCGCCGTAATGGACGCATTGGAGATCGCCCGTGATGCGGGGAGCTATCCGTGGAGCTTCAGCGGCGTCATGGGGCTGGCCGAACGGTGTCTGAATCCCATGGAAGCGTCACGCCTGGAGGCCCTCACCGCGATCCCGGATGAACCGGAGGGCGCATCACCCGGGGCCGGTGGCTACTGGTCGGAGGCATTCCAGCGCCTGGTGTCGACATTGCGCTTGCGGGCGGCGATGGCCGCAGAACTGTCAGGGGAGGTGACTTCGCCGGAGGAGATGAATGCTGGAGCGTGAGGCCGCACGACCGGTTCCACAGCGCGCCGCGGCTCCCCACAGACCGCGCCGGGCACTCCCTGGGAGGGCGAAGGGGGGACTATAGCCGCAGCCCAAGCGGCCCTGCTGCCCCGGGCTGCACGGATCGGACGGCCTGCCAGGCCCCATGGGTCACCTCGGATGCCCTGCCGGGTCCCCAGGGGCCACCCACCCACCGCCGGGTCTCACAGGTTGCCTGGGGCGCAGGGCAGGCCGGGTTACGGGGCTTCTGAGCCGCCGCGCGTGGATGACCACCGGGCTGCACGGGCTGCAGGGCTGCACGGACTGCCAGTCGGTTCGGACTGGCAGTCGGTTCGGACAGCCAATCGGTTCGGACAGCCAGAGGGGCAGGGCAGACGACAGGCCGCCGACAGGCCAGGCGCCGGGCGGTCAGAAGACGATCCGGGGTTGGCCAAAGGGCCGACATTGGGACGGGGCCGAGGTCGAGATCGACGTAGGGCTCGGCACAGCCGACCGCGCAGCCACACAGCAGCGCAGCCATACAGTCGCCAGCCAGCCGGTCGACGGCCGTACAGCCACACAGTCGAGGGCCGCACAGCCACTACCCGTACGGTCGACGGCCGCACAGCCACTACCCGTGCGGTCGACGGCCAACAGCCACACGGTCGCCAGCCGTGCGGTCACCGTCCGTACAGCAAACGGTCAGCCGTGGGCTGTCAGGCGCCTGCGGGCTGGCGTACGTTCGCCTGGACCCAGTCCACGATGGAGGTCGTCGTCGCGCCCGGGGTGAAGATTTCAGCGACACCCAGCTGCTTCAGCGGTGCGATGTCCGCCTCCGGGATGATTCCGCCGCCGAAGACCTTGATGTCCTCCGCTTCGCGCTCCTTCAGCAGTTCGATCACCTTCGCGAAGAGCGTGTTGTGGGCGCCGGACAGGATGGAGAGGCCGATCGCGTCGGCGTCCTCCTGGATCGCGGTCCCCACGATCTGCTCGGGCGTCTGGTGGAGGCCGGTGTAGATGACCTCCATGCCGGCATCCCGCAGCGCACGCGCGATGACCTTCGCCCCGCGATCGTGCCCGTCGAGACCCGGTTTGGCGACCACTACGCGGATCGGACCGACCACACCCATCACTGCCTCCATGCACGATGCGAACGAACGTGAACGAACGTTATCCACAGCATCCCGCAACCAGCCGTTTCACGGCGGTCAGGGAGGGGGAAATCACACACGGGACACATTCACTGCGCGCCACACCCCACGCCGCGCCGGATGCGCGGCAGCCAGATCCCGGCGGCCGCCCGGCAGCCTGGCGAGCGTGCCGGGCACCGAGGCACACCCCCAGGTGGCGCGTGACGGGAGCCGCAAGGCGAGAGAGCCGCATCACCCGTACCATCGGCTGCACGGTGGATGGCACGGAAAATGACATGCCGGTTATGTCAGTCAGGGACTCTTCCGTGGCACCCATGAGTGCGTGCGGGGACAAGGTCGCCCCCGTTCGCGGTTCGGGAGGTCGCCCCATGAAGGTGCTGCCGGATTTCCTCTCCCCCCAATGGCTGCTGCATCAGCTCCAGGTCTCCTCCGTACCACTGCGCGCCACAGCCCTCGACCTGGCGGTACTGGCGGGGCATATGCTCCTCTACCCGTCCGGCATCGCCGATGAGCGTCGGATCGACCTGTCACTGAGCGCCCCGCCCGGCGGAACCACAGGAACCACAGGAACCACAGGCGTGAGCGGCACCGACGGTGGCTCCGACAGCACCGATAACCCCACAGGGCCGCCCGCCGGCGGAACCTTCGGTGCTCCGTTCCACAGCCCGCCCGGGCGGCCGCTCGGGCAACCGCGCTCCGGACAACCGGGCTCGGGACGGCCGGGCTCCGGACAGCCACGTTCCGGAAAGGGCACGGTCAAGCACCTCCCACCTTCCGACCAGGGACATCGCCCCGTCGTGCTGCTCCACGGCTTCGTGGACAACCGTTCCGTCTTCGTCCTGCTGCGCCGGTCCCTCCTGCGGCACGGCTGGCAGCATCCGGAATCGCTCAACTACTCGCTGCTGACCTGCGACATCCGGGCGGCGGCCGAGCTGCTGGGAGAGCACATCGAGGAGATCTGCGCCCGTACGGGGCACCAGGACGTCGACATCGTCGGACACAGCCTCGGCGGCCTGATCGCCCGGTACTACGTACAGCGACTGGACGGTGACAGAAGGGTGCACACGGTCGTCACGCTCGGCACGCCGCACGAGGGGACCCAGATCGCTCAATTGATGAGCGCCCATCCACTCGTACGGCAGATGCTGCCCCACTCGGACGTGATTGAGGAATTGCGCAGCCCGGCGCCCGGGTGCCGTACCCGGTTCGTGAGTTTCTGGAGCGAACTCGACCATCTGATGATTCCGGTCGAAGCCGGCTGCATCAACCACCCCGATCTGATCACCACCAATGTCAGGGTCAGCGGCATCGGACACCTCGCCCTGCCGGTGCACCCGGCCGTGGCCGCCGCCATCAGGCAGGCACTTGAGTCGTCCGGCGAGGCTTCCGACGGTCCACCGGAAAACGTCATTTCAGTCGCCTGACCCGTGGCGGGAAAGGGTGACCGGAAGCGTGAAAGAGCGAGCGAAAGAAAGTGAGCACGAACAGTCAAAAGACGTGGGTACGTCGAACGCTTCCCGAACGCCCGGCCAAGGGTGTGCACATGGAGCCTCGAAAGACGGCCGAATGCCCGTTTTCCGCTCGTCCGGTACCTGCCGAAGATTGTCGCCGCCATGTACCGCCGGGTACAGTCGCGCCACTGCTTCCCCTGGGGGTGCCCCCGAGGCAGGGCCCCTGCCGCCGAGGCGAGAGAGACGTTGGTGAACGACCAGCACACCCACGCCGGGTACGTCGGAAACGACGGCTACGCCACCGGCAGCCCCACCGGCACGTTCGCCGTCGACCCGCTCTTCGGTGAGCTGACGGACGCTTACCCGCCCGGCAGGCACGAGGCCCCCCAGGCCCCCCAGGCAGGACACAGCGGGGAGTACGACGCCACGCAGTGGGACACCGGTTCCCACGGAACGCTCGGATATGACGCGACGTACCAGCCGACCGGCCAGTGGCCGCTCCAGCCTCAGCCGCAAGCACAAGCACAGAGCTACGGCTTTCCGGCACAGGCCCTGGCCGGTCATGACACGGGCAGCTACGACACGACGGGCCAGTGGGACGCGGCAGCCTGGAACTCCAACGCCGTTGCGTACACCAGCAAGTTCGAGAACGGTCAGGCCGCCACTCAGCAGTGGCTCGCGCAGCCGGACGGCTACAGCAACGCCGGCTTCGGGACGGCTGACCACGACACGACCGGCTACGGCCCGGCCGGTTACGGCACCGGCACCGGCACCGGCACGTACAGCACCGGTCCGATCGCCAACGGCGCTCATGGCCCGGACACCGACACAGGTGCTCACGACGCCACCGCCTGGAATTCCGCCGGTACGGCCGCCCCGCACGCGCCTACGCCGACCCCGCACGCAACACAGCAGTTCGCCGCAGTCGACCTCGCCGATGTCACCGGGCCGGAACACACCGCCGAATTCCCGGCGTTCGCCGGCCACGACGGCCCGGGCGGGTTCAGCGAGCCCGAACTGCCCCACGAAACCGGCACCGAACCCCGCAGCACTGACCCCGGCACCGAACCCGGCAGCACTGGACCTGGTACCGGCTTCGGAGTTGGCCCCGGCACCGGCTTCGGCACTGAACCCAGCTCCGTACCCGTACCCGGCCCCCTGGCGCGCCGCGCACCGGGTGGCCGGGGAGGCCGTCGTCGTACGCCTGCCAAGCGCTCCGCGCTGCTGACCATCGGGGTCCCCTCCGTCTGTGTGATGGGGGTGGCCGGAGCCGCAGCCGCCACCGTCGGAGGCATCGGCGAGGGCAACACGGACAGCGGCACAGCCACGCAGGCGGCCGCCGACACGTCGTCCGTCAAGCCGGTGGCCGCCAACAGCAAGCTGGACGGCCAGCTCGCGGACCTCAGCCACGGCGCCGACGACTTCGCCGACCGCGCCAGCCGTACGCAGGAGCGCATCGACCTGAAGGAGCGGCAGGCCACGGCGAAGAAGAAGGCCGAGGATGAGGCCGCGCGCAAGGAGGCCGCGCGGCCGAAGTTCGTCCTGCCGGTGACGCAGAAGGGCCTGAGCGCCTACTTCGGGCAGGCCGGGGTCAACTGGATGTCCGTGCACACCGGTATCGACTTCCCGGTCTCCTACGGAACACCCGTCATGGCCGCGACCGACGGCACCATCCGTACGCAGTGGAACAACGCCTACGGCAACATGGCCATGGTCACCTCGTCCGACGGCACCGAGACCTGGTACTGCCATCTCAGCAGCACCAAGATCCGGTCCGGCTCCGTCAAGGCGGGTCAGGTCATCGCGTACTCCGGGAGCTCCGGTAACTCGACCGGTCCGCATATGCACTTCGAGGTGCGGCCCCACAGCGGCGCTGCGATCGACCCGCTGCCGTGGCTCCGCAGCCACGGCCTCGACCCGACCTGAACCGACCCGTCCGGGACACGGACCGCAGGGACACGGACCGCAGGGATACGGACCGCCGGGACACGGACTGCCACACCGCGCACCCCTGGCCCGTAGCCTCCGGCCCTGACCCGTAACTCCCGACCCTGACCCGTAACCCGCCCCCTACAGCTTCTCGACCGGTGCGTAGCGCAGCAGCAGCTTCTTCGGGCGCTCGTCGCCGAAGTCCACCGTGACCTGGGCATCCGAGCCCGATCCCGTCACCTGCATCACGGTCCCCAGGCCGAACTGGTCGTGCGTGACCCGGTCCCCCACGTTCAGCGTGATGACCGGCTTCTCACCGGCCCGCCGCGTAGCGAACCCCGAAGCTCCGCCGGAGCCCGCGCGCGCACGCGACGAGGACAGCGAGGACGACAGCGACGAGGTGATCCCCGACGTCGGGCCCGCCGGGGCCGACGTCGCGCCCAGGCGCTTCCACTCCAGATGCTGCGCGGGGATCTCCTCAAGGAAGCGCGACGCCGGGTTGTACGAGGGCTGGCCCCAGGCGCTGCGCAGCGTCGAGCGCGTCAGATACAGCCGCTCGCGGGCGCGTGTGATCCCCACATAGGCGAGCCGCCGCTCCTCCTCCAGCTCCTTGACCTGCCCCAGCGCACGCATGTGCGGGAAGACACCGTCCTCCATACCGGTCAGGAACACCACGGGGAATTCCAGCCCCTTGGCCGTGTGGAGCGTCATCAGGGTGATGACTCCTGAGCCGTCCTCGTCCTCGTCGGGGATCTGGTCCGAGTCGGCGACCAGGGCGACCTTCTCCAGGAATTCGGCGAGCGTGCCCGTGCCCTCCTCGTCGCTGCGATCCTGCTCGAACTCCAGGGCGACAGCGGCGAGTTCCTGGAGGTTCTCGATGCGGGTCTCGTCCTGCGGGTCGGTGGATGCCTGCAACTCGGCCAGATAGCCGGTCCGTTCCAGAACCGCCTCCAGCACCACGGCGGGCCCCGCGCCCGACTCGACGACGGTGCGCAGCTCCTCCATCAGGACGTTGAACCGCTTCACGGCGTTGGCCGAGCGGGCCGCCATGCCGTACGCCTCGTCGACCCGGCGCAGCGCCTGCGGGAAGCCGACCTTCTCGCGCTGGGCGAGTGCGTCGATCATGGCCTCCGCGCGGTCGCCGATACCGCGCTTGGGCACGTTGAGGATCCGGCGGAGCGGGACGGTGTCCTCGGGGTTGGCCAGCACCCGCAGATAGGCCAGCACATCACGGACCTCCTTGCGCTCGTAGAACCGGACCCCGCCGACGACCTTGTACGGGAGACCGACCCGGATGAAGATCTCTTCGAAGACACGGGACTGAGCGTTGGTCCGGTAGAAGACGGCGACGTCACCGGCCTTCGCATCGCCCGCGTCGGTCAGCCGGTCGATCTCGTCGGCGACGAACTGCGCCTCGTCGTGCTCGGTGTCCGCGACATAGCCGGTGATCTTCGCGCCCTCGCCGGCCTCGGTCCAGAGGTTCTTGGCGCGGCGGTTCTCGTTGCGCTCGATGACCGCGTTGGCGGCGGAGAGGATCGTCTGCGTGGAGCGGTAGTTCTGCTCCAGGAGGATCGTGGTCGCGTCCGGGTAGTCCTCCTCGAACTGGAGGATGTTGCGGATCGTGGCCCCGCGGAACGCGTAGATGGACTGGTCCGCGTCACCGACGACGCACAGCTCGCCCGGGGCCCTGCCCTCACCGGACGGGCCGACCAGTTCGCGTACCAGCGTGTACTGGGCGTGGTTGGTGTCCTGGTACTCGTCGACCAGGACGTGCCGGAAGCGCATCCGGTAGTGCTCGGCGACGTCCGGGAACGCCTGGAGCAGATGAACCGTCGTCATGATGATGTCGTCGAAGTCCAGCGCGTTGGCCTCGCGCAGCCGTGCCTGGTAGAGCGTGTACGCCTCGGCGAGGGTCTTCTCGAAACCTCCCCCGGCCTCCGTCTGGGATGTGCCCCCAGCCTGCCCCGCGAAGGTCTCCTCGTCGATCAGCTCGTTCTTCAGGTTCGAGATCTTGGCGCTGAAGGACTTCGGCGGGAACTTCTTCGGGTCCAGGTCCAGATCGCGGCAGACCAGGGCCATCAGCCGCTTGGAGTCGGCGGCGTCGTAGATCGAGAACGATGAGGTGAAGCCGAGCTTCTTCGACTCGCGGCGCAGGATGCGCACACACGCGCTGTGGAAGGTCATGACCCACATCGCCTGGGCGCGCGGGCCGACCAGCTCCTCGACGCGCTCCTTCATCTCGCCCGCGGCCTTGTTGGTGAAGGTGATCGCGAGGATCTGGCCGGGGTGCACCCCGCGCGAGCCGAGCAGATGCCCGATCCGGTGGGTCAGCACCCGGGTCTTGCCGGAACCGGCGCCGGCCACGATGAGCAGCGGGGAGCCGGCGTGCACGACGGCGGCGCGCTGCTCGGCGTTCAGCCCTTCGAGCAGCGCGGCAGGGTCCACGGCGGGGCGCGGGGCGCCGTCGCGGTAGTACGCCTCACGCCGGGGCGCCGCCCCCTCGGTGGCGTGCCAGGCACCACCGAAGAGGTCGTGCGGAACCTCCTCCGGGGGGTGGCCCCCTCCGGTGTGGCCGCCGGCGGAGTCCTCGGCGGGCGGCGGGGGCTCTTCCTCCGGGGGCTGGAGGTTCGCCAGGAAGTTGTCGTCAAAGAGGCTGCTCATCGTCTACCGAGTCTAGGCCGAGCCAGTGACAGTCCGGGGCCGTACGCCCGACCGGAAAGCGGGCCGGGGGTACGGCCGCCCCGCGCCCCGGCCGCCGTAGCTGCCCGGCCACAAGGTCACGAAAACGTATCGGGCATATCGAACATCAGTCTTCCCCCGGGTCACGGGAGTTGGCTATCTTGCTCGCTCAGGACCGCACGTACCTCGTCGCTCAGGACCGCACGTACCCCTTCGGCGAACCGCGCCGGAGCGAGTGGTCCGCGCCGAGTCCGTTCTGCCGTACCGGTGCGCCGCGATGTGTGACGTACGACGCACGGCAGGCAGAGCCGGGATCCACCGACCCGGCAGGCGGTCCACGGAAGGAACGGCCCGTCTTGGCAACGCACCGCAGACCGCGTCCCCGCGTACGCAGTACCGCCCCCGCCATCGGCATCACCACAGCGGCCCTTGCCTCGGTTTCGCTGTTCGCCCAGAGCGCCGGTGCCGCGCCCGCGCCCCTGGCGAAGCCGAAGCCCGGCATCGAAAAACCGGGCATCGAAGAGGTGCGGAAGAAGGTCGACGGGCTCTACCGCCAGGCCGGAACCGCCACCCAGCAGTACAACCAGGCCCGGGAGGCCACCGCTGCCCAGCGCCGAACGGTCGACACCCTCCTCGACCAGGTCGCCCGGCGCACCGCGAAGCTGAACGACTCCCGCCGCACACTCGGCACCTACGCCGCAGCCCAGTACCGCGAGGGCACCCTCGCCACCACCGCGACCCTGCTCCTCGCCGACGACCCCCAGTCGTACTTCGACCAGGACCAGCTGATGAAGCGGCTCGGCAACCGCCAGGAGAAGGCCGTCGCCGACTACCGGACCCAGCAGCGGTCGGCGGCCGGGAAGCGCGGGGAGGCCGCGCGCAGCCTGGAGGGCCTGACCGAGGCCCAGGCGGCGCTGAGGACGAGCAAGGAGTCCGTGCAGTCGAAGCTCGCCGAGGCGCGCGGGCTGCTCTCGAAGCTGACGGCCGAGGAGAAGGCGCGGCTCGCGGCGCTGGAGAAGAAGAAGGAGGACGAGGCCAGACGCAAGGCCGGGAAACTCGCGCAGGAGCAGGCCGCGGCGGAGAAGAAGCGCAGGGCGGCGGAGAAGGCAGGCGGCGCGGGGACGGGCGACGGCAGCGGTTCGAAGACCGGTTCCGGATCGGGCTCCTCCGGTTCCGGTTCCGGTTCCGGTACGCCGTCGAGCAAGGCCGCGACGGCCCTCGCGTTCGCGCGCGCCCAGATCGGCAAGCCGTACGTCTGGGGCGCCACCGGACCCAGCTCGTACGACTGCTCGGGCCTCACCCAGGCCGCCTGGAAGGCGGCGGGCGTCGACCTCCCGCGGACCACCTGGGACCAGGTGAAGACCGGCACCCGGGTCGCGACGAAGGACCTGCGCCCCGGTGACCTGGTGTTCTTCTACGACGACATCAGCCATGTCGGGATGTACATCGGCAACGGGATGATGATCCACGCCCCTAAGCCCGGCGCGTATGTGCGCGAGGAGTCGATCTACTACATGCCGATCTACGGCAGCGTCCGGCCCGCGTAGTGGCAGGGCACCCCGCGTAGCGGCAGGGCAATTCACGTAGCAGCAGGCCAACAGGCTCCCAGCCTCCGCGGGGTCGCTCCGCCCCCGCAGGGTCCGTCGCTCCGGGCGCGTACACTCCTGGTATGGGACATGAACATGCGGTGACGGAGAGCCCGGTCCGGGCCCCGCGCGCACTGGGTCCCGTCGCGCCCCGGGCGCGCTGCTGCCGTGCGCTGCACGGCCACGGCTAGCAACTCCGGGCCCCTCCTGAGCCCCGCGGTGGGCTCACGCGAACGCGCCTGTGAAGCGCCTCCGACGCGACTCCGCGTCTCCGCCCCACCACCCCCGTAGCCCCACCACCCCCGCAGCCCCGCGCCCCCGGGCGTACCGCCGGGGTCGCGTCCCCCGGCCGCCGGCGGGGCGGGCGCGCCCGGAGAGGACCCCGGGGGAGGTGTGCGGGTTGCTGGGCGGGGCCGTCCACGAAGGACTGGGGGGGGTGAC
>NZ_JBHYWP010000017.1:56790-73527 GCF_042751845.1 Streptomyces sp. NPDC059398
ACCCGCCCTGCCACGGCGCCCGCAGCGCAGACCGCTTCCCCCCCCCCCCCCGCCGGGCCCCCCCCCCCCGCCCCGGCCCCGCCGCCGGGGGCGCCGGGGGGGGGCCGCTCCGCGCCCCGGCGGGGGGGCCGGCCGCACCCTGAGAGGACCCCTGTGAAGTTGAGCGAGTTGCTGGCCGGGCACGACCACGAAGTACTGCTGGGCGATCCGGGGACGAGAGTCACCGCGGGAGCGTGCTTCGATGCCCACCGCGTCTCGCCGGGTTCGCTCTTCGTCGCGGTGCCCGGACATCGCGAGGGCGGGCCGGAGGCCGTCGGTTCCGCGCTGGCGCGGGGCGCCGTGGCGGTGCTCGTCGAGGAACCCGCGCCCGGACTTCCCGCCGCGGTACGGCCGTCGGCGGACGGTGCCTGCGTCGTCAGGGTGGCCGATACCCGTAAGGCCGCCGCGCTGATCACCTCGCGGTACTACGGAGAGCCCGGCCGGGCGATGGACATGGTGGCCGTCACCGGTACCAACGGGAAGACGTCCGTCTCGTACATGGTGGAGTCCGTGCTGCGGATCGCCGAGGGCGCGAAGGTGGGTGTGATCGGGACGGGCGGGAACCGGATCGGGGACGAGTCGATCCCGATGCCGCGCTCCGTGCTGACCACTCCGGAGTCACCGGACTTCCAGTATCTGCTGGGGCACATGCGTGACCACGAGGTGGGCACCGTGGTCCTGGAGGCCACCTCGATGGGCCTGCTGAACCACCGGATCGACCATTCCTTCATCGACGTGGGCATCTTCACCAACCTCACCCAGGACCACCTGGACGACCACGGCACGATGGAGCACTACCGGGACGCCAAACTCAGGCTGTTCGGGGGGCTCTGCCGGCGCGCCGTGGTGAACGCGGACGACCCGGTCTGCGCGCTGGTCCCGGCGATGATGCCGGGGCTGGTCCGCACGTACGCCCTGGACGCCGAAGCGGACTACCGGGCGACCGACCTGGACATGGACGCCTTCGGTACCCGGTTCACGCTCCACCACGACGGGCGCAAGTATCCGGCGGCGATCCCGGTGCCGGGCAGGTTCTCGGTCGCCAACGCACTGGCCACCCTGGCCGCGTGCCACACTCTGGGCCATGACCTGGCCGGTCTGGTGGCGGCGCTCGACCGGATGCCTCCGGTACCCGGGCGGCTGGAACGGTTCGAGGCTCCGCAGGGCGCGTCCGTGATCGTGGACTACGCGCACTCGCCCGACTCCCTGGACAAGGTGCTCGCCGCCCTCAGGGACTTCGCCGCCGCCCGCGTCATCACGGTCTTCGGCTGCGGCGGCGACCGCGACGCCACCAAGCGGGCCCGGATGGGCGAGATCGCCGGGACGCACTCCGATCTGTGCGTGCTGACATCGGACAACCCCCGTGACGAGGACCCCGAGGCGATCATGGACCAGATCGCTCCGGGGCTGACGGCCACCGGTACCCCGTTCGAGCGGATCGCCGACCGCCGGGACGCCATCGCGTTCGCTCTCTCCGCCGCCGGGCCGACCGACATCGTGCTGGTCGCGGGGAAGGGCAGCGAGCCGTACCAGATCGTCGGCGACCGGCTGATCCCGTTCAGCGACATGGCTACGGTGCGCGAGCTGTCAGCCGTACGGAGGTAGGGCGCGGCCCTTCGGCCGGACCTGGCCGGGCGAGCCCGCTCAGGTCCGGAGCGCCGCCGGGGTCCGCAGCACCGCTCAGGTCCACAGCACCGCGATGAAGATGTTCACGATCGTCAGGCCGCCGACCGCCCCGAAGAGGCCCTTCTCGATCCGCTCGTCGTCGCGCTTCACATAGACGAGTCCGAGGATCACCACCAGGACCGCCAGCTTGATCCCGATCTTGACGGTGTTGATGGTGTTGCCCTGCGCCTGGTTCAGGCCGACCAGCGCCACCCCGGTCACCAGCATCGTCAGCGCGCCGTGCAGCATCGCGGGCCCGAACCGGGCCTCGCCCGTGCGCATCGCCTTCATCTGGGTCAGGAAGCCGCCGAGCAGTGCGGCGATACCGATGATGTGCAGACCGACGAAGGCGTTGATGAGTACGTCCATGGGATTCGACCTTAGCCACCGCCCTTCGGCCGCCCGCCACCGGTACGGCAGCGGTACGCCACGGATACGGCAGCGGTCCGGTCCCATCCGGTCACCCCCGGCCCCATACAGCAGAAGGGCGGCCAGATTCGGTCACTATGTCCCATAGGGTCTCGTTCCCATAACGCCAGGCCTAGCGTTCTTGCCCAGATGACCGGCTCCCCACCGCCGTCCCATGACCGGGCGGCCACCGGGCATCACCGCCGAGACCTCCGGCGGGGGCGCGCCGCCCCCCCGGGCGGGCCCCCCCCGCCGGTCCCAGCCCGGGGCGCCCCCGGGCCACCCCCGCCGACCCGCCGGGCGGGGCCGCGCCCCCCGGGGGGGGCCCCCCGCCGGACACGTATCCGCTCCGGGGCCCCGGGCCCGTCAGTACGGATGGACAGCAGTACGGACGGATACGGCACGGCGGACACGGCAAGGACGTACGGAAGGACGTGACCGCCCTCGTGGCCGCTCACCGAAAACCCAGGCAGCACCCGCTCACCGGCCCCGCGGCCCGGACCGCCGCGACCCTCACCCTCGCGGGTGCCGCATCCGCCACCGCCTTCCAGGGCGTCGGCCACGCGGCACCGCGCCTCACCCCGGCGCAGGTCAAGGCGCAGGTCGACAGGTTGTACCGGGAGGCGGAGACCGCCACCGAGAAGTACGACGGGGCGAAGGAGAAGACCGCGGCGTCGGAGAAGTCGCTGCGCTCGCTGCGCGACCAGGCGGCCCGCCGGACGGCGCAGCTCAACACCGCGCGCTCGGCCCTCGCCTCGACGGCGTCGGCCCAGTACCGCGACGGAGCCGTCGACCCGTCGCTCCAGCTGTTCCTCTCGTCCGACCCGGCGCACTACCTGGACCGGGCCGCGTATGTGGAGCGGATCGGCGACCGGCAGGCCGCCGAGGTCGGCGGGGTGCGCAGGCAGCTCGGACAGCTCGCCCGGCTGCGCTCCGAAGCGGACGCCACGCTGGGCACGCTGCGCGGCCGGCAGGCCGATCTGAAGAGGCAGAAGACCACCGTGCAGAGCAAGATCCGCGCGGCCCGCGCGCTGCTCTCCCGGCTGTCGGCGCCCGAGCGCGCCTCGTACGAGTCCGGGGGCACCGGCCGTTCCGCCGCTCCGCAGGCCGCCGGCCGGTCGGCCGTGCGCACCCCGGTCGCCGCCACCGGCTCACGGGCCGCGCGGGCGGTCGCCTTCGCCTACGGCGCGCTCGGCAAGCCGTACGTCTGGGGAGCCACCGGGCCCTCGTCCTTCGACTGCTCGGGCCTGACCCAGGCCGCGTACCGCTCGGCGGGGGTGTCGCTCCCGCGCACCACGTACACCCAGATCAACTCCGGACAGCGGGTGGGCCGCTCCGAACTGGCCCCCGGCGACCTGGTGTTCTTCTACTCCGGGATCAGTCACGTCGGCATCTATGTGGGCGGTGGGCAGATGATCCACGCCCCGCACCCCGGCGCGCCGGTCAGGCTGGCGCCGGTCGGTCAGATGCCCTTCGCGGGCGCGACCCGGCCGGTGGCGGGCACCTGACCGATCGGCGCGCCCGTGCGCACCCCTGGTCGGAACTGTGCGCTCAGCCAGGTGAAGACATCAGGCACCTGCTTGCGCCAGACCGCCAGGCTGTGTCCGCCCGTCACCGGGATGACCTGCACCGATGTGGGCGGTTTGGCGGCGCGGCGCAGGGCGAGTCCGTCCCGGTAGCCGTCGCGGGGCGCACCGGAGAGGAAGAGGGAGACGCGCGGCGGGGTCTTGGCGTGGCGCAGGATCCACAGCGGGTTGTTCGTGCGCCGCAGCGCCGGGTCCTTGGCGGTGATGGAGGCCCGCTCGGCCGCGGGGTCGTTGTATCCGGAGAGCCCGGCGGCCGTGTGGTACCGGTCGGGGTGGGCGAGCGCCAGCTTGACCGCGCAGTGCGCTCCCGCCGAGTAGCCGGCGACCGCCCACCCGGCGGCCCCGTGCTTCGCCCGGAAGGTGTCGGTCACCATCCTCGGCACGTCGACGCTCAGCCAGGTGTCCGCGTTGATCACCCCGGAGACATTGGCGCAGCCGGTGTCCTGGCTGCCGAGGAGTGAGGTGCGCGGCGACACCAGGATGAACGGGGCGACCTCGCCCCGCTTCATCATCGGTGCCAGCTGCTTGCCCGCGTCGAGGCTGGAGAACCAGGCCTTCGCCGTGCCGGGGAAGCCGGAGAGCAGTTCGACCACCGGGAAGGAGTGGTGGCGGTAGGCGGGTTCGTTGTACTCGGGCGGCAGCCAGACGTACACCTCACCGCGCACCCCCGACACCTGCCCGGTCATGACCGTCTTGCGTACGCCGCCCATGCGCGGGTCGGCCACCGGCTTGAACACGGCCCGCTGGTGCGGCTCGGAGGCGAGCTGGCGCCCGCCGAGGCCGTCGGCACCGAGGTCGGGGGCGGCGACCACGTGGTTCCCGGTGCCGAGCAGGTCGGCCCAGCTGTCGTACAGGCCGTTGCTGTTGTTCACCGCGACGAAGACGACCAGCACCGCGGTCGCCTGCGCGAACAGCACCATCACCAGCCGCGCCGCACCGCGTACGGCCGCGGGGCCGGCGACGCGCCCCCACAGCAGCAGGGGCAGCAGCACCGCGACGCCCATCATGGCGATCGCGGCGAGGAAGAACGGGGTTCCCGTCAGGCTCATCACGGGGGGAAAGATGCCCTATGGGCGCCAGGGGTTACCTGTTTTGCACCCTTTTTACCTCGTCACGTACGGCGATGACCCAACACATACGGTATACGCCCGCTCCCTGCCCGGCCCTGGCCATCTCTGGCCGTACCTGCCCATACCGCCGCACCGCCCGCCTGCCCCCTGCACGCGCCCGCCGTGGGAGCTCAGCCGAGCCCCGACAGGTCCGGACGGCCCGGGCCACCGCCCCCTCAGACCAGCCGGCGTGCCGTCGCCCAGCGGGTCAGTTCATGGCGGTTCGACAGCTGGAGTTTGCGCAGCACCGCCGAGACGTGCGACTCGACCGTCTTCACCGAGATGAAGAGCTGCTTGGCGATCTCCTTGTACGCGTATCCGCGGGCGATGAGGCGCAGCACCTCCCGCTCGCGCTGGGTCAGACGGTCCATGTCCTCGTCGACCGGCGGGGCGTCCGTGGAGGCGAAGGCGTCGAGAACGAATCCGGCGAGGCGCGGGGAGAAGACCGCGTCGCCGTCCTGGACGCGGAAGACCGAGTCGACCAGGTCGCTGCCGGTGATCGTCTTGGTGACGTAACCGCGGGCGCCGCCCCTGATGACCCCGATGACGTCCTCGGCCGCGTCCGAGACGGACAGGGCGAGGAAGCGGACCGGGTGATCCGGGTCGGACATCAGCGCGGCCGAGCGGCGCAGCACCTCGACCCCGCCGCCGCCCGGCAGATGGACGTCGAGGAGGACGACCTCGGGGCGGGTGGCCTTGATGACGGTGACCGCCTGGTCGACATCGGCCGCCTCGCCGACCACCTCGACGCCCGTCGTCTCGGTGCGGCCGATCTCCGCCTGCACCCCGGTACGGAACATCCGGTGGTCGTCGACGAGGACCACCCTGACCCGGCGGCTCTCCCCCGGCCCCGGCAGCCCGCTCCCGGCGGGGGCGTACGGCTGCTCGCCGGCCTGAGACGCCTCGGTGGCCTGAGGGGCACCGCCGGCCCCGGTGCGGTCGGTGCGGTCGGTAGGCTCGGTCATGCTCGCTCCATCTCCAGTTCCACTACGGTGCCGCCCTCGGGAGCGGAACGCAGCCTTGCCGTACCGCCGTTGCGCTGCATACGGCCGATGATCGATTCTCTGACGCCCATCCGGTCGGCGGGCACCGCGTCGAGATCGAAGCCGGGCCCCCGGTCGCGTACCGACACGAAGACGGTACGGCCTTCGACCTCCGCGTACACCTGTACGGCACCGCCCTCGCCACCGTACTTGGCCGCGTTGACCATGGCTTCGCGTGCCGCCTGCATCTGGGCCGACAGCTTCTCGTCCAGCGGGCAGTCCCCGACGACCACCACTTCGAGCGGCACCCCGTGCTTGTCCTCGATCTCCGCGGCGGACTTCCGGACGGCGTCGGCGAGGGTCTCGGGTTCGTCGTCCTTGTCCTTGCCGGTGCCCTCGGGGCGGTAGAGCCAGGCGCGCAGTTCGCGCTCCTGGGCGCGGGCCAGCCTGCGCACCTCGCCCGGCTCATCGGCGTTGCGCTGGATCAGCGTCAGGGTGTGCAGTACGGAGTCGTGGACATGGGCGGCGACCTCCGCACGCTCCTGCGCGCGGATACGCATCAGCCGCTCCTGCGAGAGGTCCTGGGTCATCCGGATGAGCCACGGACCGGTGAGCAGGGCGATCCCGGCGACCACGGCGAGCGCGGCGGTCAGGACATTGCCGAGCTGCGCGGACGAGCCGCGGATCACGATGAACGCGGCGAGCCCGGCGCCGACCAGCACCACGCCCGCCAGCGCCCGCCCCACCGGGAGGAGCCTGCTGCTGCGGCCGACCTCGGCCCAGTGAGCGCGGCGGGTGTTGTCCGCCTGGCGCCAGACGAGGACGACACCGGCACCGATGAGCAGGACGGGCCAGATGTACGGGCTGGCGTCGCCGCCGATGTCCACGTTCCCGATGAACGCGGCCACCCCGATGATCAGCGCGATGAGGGCGACGATCTGGCCCCGGTCGGGCTTGCGCAGTCTGCGGCGGCCGTCCGCCGACTCCTCGAACGGCGACGGCACCCCGCGCTGCCCGACCCCGCCGGCGCCGAGCGGCACGACGAACCAGAACGCGGCATACAGCAGCGCCCCCAGCCCCTCCAGCGCGAAGAGCACGATGAACGCGGCCCGCACCCAGGAGACTGGCACCCCCAGATGACCGGCGAGCCCCCGCGCCACGCCGCCCAGCATCCGCCCCTCGGCGCTGCGGTACAGCTTGCGCGGTGCGGGCTCGTCCGGGGTCTCGGCTGCGGCACCGGCGGCACGGGGCGGGGCAACTGGCATGGACCGATCGTCACATGGACGGCCCGTCCGGGACATCAGGGAAAACCCTCTGGTTCCGCGGGCCGAAATCAGGGACCGGCCAGGGTCTTCACGGTCCCCGCCCGGCCTGGCCGCCCGTCACCATGGGGGTATGACAACCCCGCCGCCGACCACCCCGCCGCCCCAGAGCGAGCCGCCCCCGCAGCTGCGCCGCCACCGGAGCAACAAGGTGGTCGCCGGGGTCTGCGGGGGACTCGGCCGACACTTCGACCTGGATCCGGTGGTCTTCCGCGTCGTCCTCGGGGTGCTCGCGGCGACCGGCGGCGTCGGGCTGATCTTCTACGGTTTCGCCTGGCTGCTGATCCAGCTGGACGGTGAGGACGAGAACGAGGCGCGCAGGCTGCTGACCGGGCGGGTCGAGGGCGCCTCCATGGCCGCGGTGCTCTTCGCGCTGGTCGGCTGCGGGCTGTTCCTGTCGATGCTGCACTACGTGACGGTGCTGGTCTTCGCCGCGCTGCTGTCGCTGGCCACCGCGGGCTCCGCGGTCTGGTCGGAGCGGCGCAGGCTCGCGGCCCCGGATGCCCCGGAACCGGCTGCCGGACAGCGCGCGGCGGGGCAGAAACCCGCCGGGCAGCGGGCGGCCGGGCAGACGGTGGCGGACGCGCCGCCGGAGACGAAGGCCCCGCCCGCGCCGGGCGGTCCTTCCTGGTGGCGGGACCCGATCGTCAAGGACGGCACCACGGGACCGGTCGGCACCGGCTATCTCTGGGGGCCGTCCGGGGCCGCACCGGATCCGCGGCCGTTCCGCCGGCTGTCCGGGTCGGCCGGGCCGGTGCCGGTGGCGAACCGCGGGCCGCGCGGCATCGGCGGCCGGGTCTTCCTGTGCGCGCTGCTGGCGGCCGGCCTCGGTACCGGGCTCTCCCGGCACGGCCACCCGCTCACGGTGAGCCTGCAGACCGGGCTGGCCTGCGCACTCGCCGTCTTCGGCCTCGGCCTGCTGCTCAGCTCGTTCCTCGGCCGCACCGGGTCCGGCACACTCTTCCTGGCGGTGGTCACGACGGCGCTGCTGGCGGGCGTGAGCGCCCTGCCGAAGACGGTCACCACGCACTGGGTGCGCACGGAGTGGCGGCCCGCGTCGGTGTCGGCGGTGCACCCGCGGTACGGGGTGGGCACCGGGGTCGGCACCCTGGATCTCCGGCGGCTGACCGTACCGCCGGGCGCCTCCGTACGTACCCATGTGGAGGTCGGCGCGGGCCGGGTGGCGGTCGTCGTACCGGAGAACGTGACCGTGCGCCTCCATGCCGAAGTGGGGCTCGGAGACATCCAGTTGCCCGGCGAGCACCAGCGGGACATCGACATCTCCCCCGCCCGGGACAGAACGGTGACGCTCCCCCCGCAGAGCGGCAGCAGGGCCGGAGGCACGGTCGATCTCCATCTGGAGGTCGGCCTGGGACAGGCGGAGGTGACCCGTGCACGGTGACGGCGAGGGAACACGGGCCGGAGAACAGGGGTCCGGAGAAGCGCGGCCCGGAGAAGCCCGGCCCCGAGACCCACGACCCGGCGACCCACAACTCGGAGGACCACGGCCCGAAGAACCACGGCCCGGAGAACCGCGACTCGGAGAACCGGGACCCGGAAAACCACGGCCCGGTCGCCCGCAGCGGAGGTTCCTGCACGAGTTCCGGCCGGGCAGGGCCGTCGCGGGCCTGGTGCTGCTGGGCATCGCGGCCCTCTACCTGGGCGAGGCGGGCGGTCTCTGGCGGATCCCGGCGGTCGCCGGACTGCCGGTGCTCGCCGCCGGTCTGGTGCTGGCAGGCATCGCCAGCACGGTCGGTTACGGCATACGGCGCCGGTCCGCCCGCAGGGCGTCCACCGAGAGGAGCGGCGACCCGGCGAGCAGGAGCGGCAGCCAGGCCATGAGGTAGGCGAGGTCGTTGCCGTAGTAGTACGGCGTGGACTGCCAGCTCACCGTCAGCCAGAGGCTCAGCGAGATCAGGGCGCCGCCGAGCGTCGCGACCCGGCCGAACAGTCCCAGCAGGGTGCCGATGCCGACGGCGAGTTCACCGATGGCGATGGCGTAACCGAAGCCGGCCGGGCTCTTCAGCGCCAGGTCCACGAGGGCCGGGACGGCCGCCGAGCCGCGTACGGAGTGCAGGAGCTCGCCGAGCGAACCGGCTCCCGTGGCATGCAGGAAGGCCGAATCGGTGAGCTTGTCGATACCGGCGTACAGGAAGGTGACGCCGAGGAAGATCCGCAACGGCAGCAGCGAGTACCGCCGGGCGGTCTCCTTCCAGCCGCCGCTCCGGCCCCGCGCACTGCCGCCGATCCCGACGCTGCCGCCGATCCCGATGGGTGTGCCCGTCCGGTATCCCTGAACCATGGTCTGGCCCTGCCTCTCCGATTGCCCGTGGCGCGTGCCGGTCCGGCGGACGCCGTAGATGATTCTGCGTCCCGGTGCTCCGCGCCCCGCCGCCCGGGGTGCCTCTCCGGGAGACCCGGATCCCGTACGCCGGGACTGCCGGACACCAGGCTTCCGTACGTCAGGTCTGCCGGGCGCAGGAGGCGAGGCGGTCGGCGAATGCGGTGACGAGGTCGCGCAGTTCGGCGGGGCGCTCGATGACGAACGGCCGGTCCAGCGAGGCGAGTACCGGCGGCAGCCAGTCGAGCCGCTCCACCCGCAGCTCGACCCGCAGCCAGCGCTCGGCCGCCGGGTCCTCACCCTCCGCGGGCGCGGTCTCCACCACGGTGGCGACGGTGGCAGGCAGCCGGGTACGGACATGGCCGGCCGTCCCCCGGATCCGCAGGACCACCTCGTACCGGTACGCGGCCGTGGCGAACCCCGACACCACACGCTGGGCCGGATCCGGCCCGGCGGGCTCGTCGAACGAGCCGGGCAGGGCCCTCGCGTCCGTGATGCGGTCGAGCCGGAAGGTCCGGTCCTCGCCGATCCCGGGGTCCGCGCCCGTGACGTACCAGCGGCCCGAGTGGGCGACGATCCCGTACGGGTGCAGCGCACGTTCGCTGCGCCGGCCCTCGCGGTCGGTGTACTTGACCGAGACCGGCCGCCGGTGGCGTACCGCGTCGGCGAGGGTGAGCAGGACATCGGCGTCCGGGGCGGGGAACTCGCCCGGCGGCGCCGTGAACGCGAGGGAGTCCAGGACCGTGTCGAGCCTGCGGGCCACCCGCGCCGGGAGCACCCGGCGGATTTTGGCCGCGGCCGTCTCACCCGCTGTTCCCGCCTGGACCGCCTGACCCGCAGCGCCGGCCGTGCCCGCAGCACCCGCAGTGCCCGCCGTCATCAGGCCCGCCCGGCGGCCGGCGATCAGGCCGAGCAGCACGGCGAGGGCCTCGTCGTCGCTGAGCATGAGCGGGGGCAGGCGGTAACCGGGGGCGAGCCGGTAGCCCCCGTACCGGCCGCGTACCGCTTCCACGGGCACATCGAGGTCGACCAGCTGGTCCACATACCGCCGCACCGTGCGCCCGTCGACGCCGAGCCGGCCGGCGAGTTCGGCAACCGTGCGGATGCCGCCCGACTGCAGCAGCTCCAGAAGAGTCAGCACACGTGCGGTGGGTCGGGACATGGCGCCGATCCTAATCCGCATACCGGACCGATTCTGTCCTCTATTGGTCCTAACCTGCGGAGTGAGCACCACACCGGACTCACCGCACCACACTCACCACACCTCACCCACCAGGGAGAACACCATGGATTTTGTATCGGTCCGCATCATCACCGGCGACGTGGCACGGCTCGTCGGCTTCTACGAGAAGGCCACCGGGGTGCAGGCGGCCTGGGCCACCGAGGACTTCGCCGAGCTGCGCACCCCGCACGCCACCCTGGCGATCGCCGGCACGCGCACCGTCCCGCTGTTCGCCCCGGGTTCCGCCCGCCCGGCGGAGAACCACAGCGTGATCATCGAGTTCCTCGTCGACGACGTGGACCGCGTACACGGGAATCTGGGCGGCCTGGTCGGGGACTTCGTCAGCGGGCCCACCACGATGCCGTGGGGCAACAGGTCGCTGCTCTTCCGCGACCCCGACGGCAACCTCGTCAACTTCTTCACCCCGGTCACCCCGGACGCCGTCGAGAAGTTCGCCCGCTGACGCCGGGCGGGGCCTCAGTCCGTCACGTCGATCTCGCAGGCCGCCGTCTCCACCCCGGCCGCCGTCACCACCCGTACCTCCACCCGGCCCGGCTCGACCTCCACCGGTACGGGCACCGTCAGCACCGTGTCCGACGGGTTGGCGAAACCACCCGGCACCGGGACCAGCGGCACATGGACGTGGACCGTGCCGATCCGGACCACCATCCGGGCCAGCCGGTCCGGGGTTCCGGCCCCCGGCGGCACGAAGCCCGCACCGCGGATCTCGATGTCGTCACCGGTACGGATCGGGGCGTCCAGGTCCCCGGCCTCCCGTGCCCTGACCACCGAGAGCACCACGGGCCTGCCGCCCTCCGCGTACTTGCCCGCGACATACGTCACGGCCGAGACGACGACCAGGAGCGCGAGCCCCCACGGGAGGTCGGGCAGCTGACCGGGACGGCGGGCCAGGCGTACGGCAGCGAACAGCACGGCGGCCGAACTGACCAGGACGTACTGCACATCCGCGAAGCTGCCGCGCCCCGAGTCGTCGGTGAGCAGATCGGCGGCGCGCGGGCGGTCGGCGCGGGCCTTCTGGAGCTTCTGGGCCAGCACCCGCAGCGCGACCATGCGCCGCACTCCCACCGCGACGGCGCAGACCAGGGCGAGGACGGCCGCCAGGCCCGCGCCGCGGGCCAGATCGAGTCCGGCCATCAGGGCGTCGCGCTCGCCGTGGCCGGACGCCCCGGCGAGCTGCAGCGAGAGCACCAGGACGGAGAAGACGACGAGCAGCACCCACGCCCCGGCGACCGCCCGGGAGGTGGAGAGCCGGTTGTCCTCGCCGATCACGGGGGCCAGGACTCCCCCGCGCGCCCGGTGGGTACGGGCCGCGCCGGTCAGCAGTGCGGCGGTGAGCACAGCGGCGATCAGCCCGGCGGTACGGGCCGTGCTCCAGCCCGCGCCGATCGCGGTCACCGCCTCGGCGAGCACGAGGACCACCGCGCTCCCCCACACCACCAGCAGCGTGCGCACCCATACCTGCCGGAACCAGGCGGCGCCGGCCTCCCGGCCGCGTTCGGCCACTGTGCGCGCCGACTCCGTCAGTTCGTCGGAGACCCACTGCCGTGACGCCCCGGCCGAGTGCGCGACCCCGGCGGGCAGGCCCTCACCGGCCGCGAGTCCGTCCCGCCGGGCGAGGAACGCGGCAACGGCGCGCCGGTGTCCCTCGCGTGCGCCGTGCGGGCAGTCCGGGCAGGTGCAGCCGCCGCCGTGCGCCCCGGCGTGCGGACCTTCGCCCTGTCTTGCTTCCTGTACCGCCACGCAGAACGCCGCCCTTTTCCCGCCCTGTGCAAATCCCTGCACGCTCTTGAACTTCCTTGCGTTTCAAGGGGATTGTGCCGCACTCACGGTGCCGCAGACACAGCAGGTCAGGTCAGGGAGGATGATTGACGCCACGTCAGGTTGACGGGTGTGCGGGACGCCCCGGTGTGCCGGGGCCGCGCGAGCGTGCCGGGCGTCCAGGCGGACACGCTCGTACGGGTGTTGTTCACGCCTCCGCGCCGGGACCGGTTCCGCTGATCTGCCGCCACAGCGGCTGGTAGTTGATCCAGGCCACCAGATCGCTGCCCAGCTGGTCACGGGTGGCGACCGCGTTCCGGTGGTCGATCAGTACCGGCTTTCCGGCGGCCCGTGCGGCGAGCTGGACCTGGCAGCAGCGTTCCAGGGTGATGAACCACCAGGCCGCTGCGTCGACCGAATCGCCCACGGTCAGCAGCCCGTGGTTGCGGAGGATGATCGCCTTGCGGTCGCCGAGCGCGGCGGCGATCCTGCCGCCCTCCTCCTCGTCCACGACGACGCCCGTGTACGAGTCGTAGAGCGCGTGGTCCTCGTAGAAGGCACAGGACTCCTGGGTGATGGGGTCCAGGAGTTCGCCGAGCGCGGACAACGCCCGCCCGTGCACCGAGTGGCTGTGGGCGACCGCCACGACGGCGGGCCTGGCCCGGTGCACCTGGGCGTGCACCGCGAAGGCGGCCTGGTTGACGTGGTGGCGGCCCTCGACGACCTGGCCGTCCCCGCTGACCAGGATCAGATCGTCCGCCCCCAGCTCCGCCAGCGGCGCCCCGAAGGGGTTCACCCAGAAGCAGTCGGGGTACCCCGGGTCGCGGGCCGTGATGTGGCCGGAGACCCCGTCCTCGTACCCGTACCGCCCGAAGAGCCGCAGCGCCCCCGCGAGCCTCGCCTTCCGGTACTGCCGCTCATCGGCCGGCGTCTCGTGCACCGGCGGCATCGCGAACCGGAGCTGATCGACCGGTACGGGCGCGGGCGCGGACGCAGCCGGGACCGCGGCCGGCCCAGGGGTGGAGGCGGGGTCGGAGGCGGGGGCAGCGGCCGGTATCGGGGCTGGCATCTCAGTCATGGCCGGAAGCTACCGCGCGTTACCGCAGGTGAACAGAGTCATGCGGTGAACAGAATCGTCCGGTGGGGAGTGCGCGCGGTGGAGAGAGCGGGCCGGGGGACGGCGGAAGGGACGGGCCGGACGCAGGGGACGGCCGTACGGAAAGGACAGGCCGGACGCAGGCGCCGGGCCGGACGGCGAAGCGCCGCCCTCCCGGATGTCCGGGAGGGCGGCGCTCGTCGGCTGTGCGGAGGCGCGGGTGTACAGCGAGGTGTACGGAGGGGAGGCGGAGCCGGGCGGCAGGCCGCCCGCACCCCGCTGCCTACAGCACCCTGCCTGCTACTCCCACTCGATGGTGCCCGGGGGCTTGCTCGTCACATCGAGCACCACCCGGTTCACATCGGCGACCTCGTTCGTGATCCGCGTCGAGATCTTCCCCAGCACCTCGTACGGCAGGCGCGTCCAGTCCGCCGTCATGGCGTCCTCGGACGAGACGGGCCGCAGCACGATCGGGTGGCCGTACGTGCGGCCGTCGCCCTGGACGCCGACCGACCGGACGTCCGCGAGCAGCACCACGGGGCACTGCCAGATCTCGCGGTCGAGACCGGCGGCCGTGAGCTCCTCGCGGGCGATGGCGTCGGCCTCGCGCAGCAGGTCGAGCCGCTCCTTGGTGACCTCGCCGACGATACGGATCCCGAGACCGGGGCCCGGGAACGGCTGACGGTGGACGATCTCGTCCGGCAGGCCGAGCTCCTGGCCGACCATCCGGACCTCGTCCTTGAAGAGCTGGCGCAACGGCTCGACCAGCTTGAACTCGATGTCGTCGGGGAGCCCGCCCACATTGTGGTGGGACTTGATGTTGGCGGTG
Organism: Streptomyces sp. NPDC059398; assembly: GCF_042751845.1. Classification (NCBI taxonomy): domain Bacteria; kingdom Bacillati; phylum Actinomycetota; class Actinomycetes; order Kitasatosporales; family Streptomycetaceae; genus Streptomyces; species Streptomyces sp. NPDC059398. Next base: position 71,170 of record NZ_JBHYWP010000017.1, read on the forward strand.
CCGGTGCCGCCGCCGGACTCGACCACGTCCGGGTACAGCGTGCCCTGCACCAGGAACGCGACATCCTCACCCGCGTCGGCGATGATCTCGGCCTGGGCCTGCTCGAAGACCCGGATGAACTCACGGCCGATGATCTTCCGCTTCTCCTCGGGGTCCGAGACACCCTTGAGCGCGGTCAGGAAGCGGTCCTCGGCGTCGACCACCTTGAGCTGGACGCCCGTGGCGGCGACGAAGTCCTTCTCGACCTGCTCGGTCTCGCCCTTGCGCATCAGCCCGTGGTCGACGTACACGCAGGTCAGCTGGGAGCCGATGGCCTTCTGCACCAGTGCGGCGGCGACGGCGGAGTCGACACCCCCGGAGAGCCCGCAGATGGCCCGCTTGGTGCCGACCTGCTCGCGGATCAGGGCAACCTGCTCCTCCACGACGTTGGTCGTGGTCCAGGCCGGGTCGATGCCCGCGCCCCGGTAGAGGAAGTGCTCCAGGACCTGCTGGCCGTAGGTGGAGTGCAGCACCTCGGGGTGGTACTGGACGCCGTACAGCTTCTTCTCGTCGTTCTCGAAGGCCGCGACCGGTACGACGTCGGTGGACGCGGTGACCGTGAACCCCTCGGGGGCGGCCGAGCAGGCGTCGCCGTGCGACATCCACACCGGCTGTTCGGCCGGGGTGCCCTCGAATAGGGTCGAGGCGGACTTGGAGACGGTGAGTGCGGTCCGGCCGTACTCGCGGGCGCCGTTGTCGTCGACCGTGCCGCCGAGCGTGGACGCCATGAGCTGGAAGCCGTAGCACATACCGAAGACCGGGACCCCGGCCTCGAAGAGCGCCCGGTCGAGCGAGGGCGCGCCCGGCGCGTACACGGACGACGGGCCACCGGAGAGGATGATCGCCTTCGGGTTCTTCGCCAGCATCTCGGCCACCGGCATGGTGGACGGCACGATCTCGCTGTAGACCCGCGCCTCACGGACGCGACGGGCGATGAGCTGGGCGTACTGCGCGCCGAAGTCGACGACGAGGACGACGTCGGGGGCGGCGGGGGGTGCTGCTGGCACGGGGCGGCCTTCCGGCGGGAAAGGGGGTCTTGTCACGGGGTCTTGTATGTCGATTCTAACGGGGCCCGGGAAACCGGTTTGTCTCTCCCTCCGAAGGCCGTCCATACTGGGGCCGTGCATCAGCAGCTGACCTTCGTCTTTACCTATGGCACCGGCCCGTCCGGCTGCCACGGGTCCTCTGGTTCTGCTGCTTGAGCCACTGACAGACACTTCCCCAGGCGCCCCGGACCGGCAAGGGCCGGGGCGCCTGTGCACCACTCACCCACCCCCCCCCCGCCCCCCCGCCCCCCCTCCCCCCCCCGCGCCTGTGCATTCCGGAGCTGCCGTTCGGGGGCCGTATCCCTCCAGGAGCACGGACACATGAGCACCGGACACATGAGCACCGGCATCAGCACGGATATCAGCACCGGCATCAACGCCGAGGCCGCCACCGGCATCAGCTCCGAGGCCGGCACCGGCACCGACCTGCACGGCACGGGAGCGCACAGCGGTGAGGCCGCGGGCGTGATCACGGGCGCGCGCGGGCGCATCGACAGCCTCGACGACCGGATCATCGGTCTGATCCAGGAGCGGATGGCGGTGTCGGCCGTCATCCAGGACGCCCGGATGACATCCGGCGGACGCCGGGTGAACCTCTCGCGCGAGATGGAGGTCCTTGGCCACTACAGCGAGGCGCTCGGCAAACCGGGTACGGGGCTCGCGATGACCGTGCTCGAACTGTGCCGGGGGCGGATCTGAGCCGGCCGGGGACAGCCCGTATCTGAGTTCGGGCCCGCTCTCACCCGTACGGCGCGTGACCGGGCCCGGCGGCACTTCGTTGGTCCAGGCGTCCGTGTCAGCCAGGGGCGGCCTGTTGGAAAAGAGAAAACCACGCGTGGCTTCGCTGAGGTGTGTGACGTACTGCAGGTGCGTCGTGGGACCACACCGCAGCGCGTGTGACCGGGCGGCAGGGGACAGCGGCCCGGTCACCCACGGCCGTCGGTTCCGGGGACGCCCGGAGCCGACAGCCCTGAACCGGCACCCCTTCCTGTACGGGTGGAGCTCCGGCTGTACGGGTGGAGCTCCAGCGGGACCGTCGGCCCCGTCCCGCACTTCCGTCCGCGTCCCGCCTCACACTCTCCGCGGCGCCCACCCCCCGGCGCCGCCACCCCGCACCGGTGCTGCCCTGACGCCGGTGCCGCAGACCACGGGGGCCGGGGGGGGCGGCCCCCCGGCCCCCCCGCCCGGCCGGCCGGGGGGGGGGGGGACACCCACAAATCAAGGGGGGGGGGGGCACCCAGACAAGCGGCCGCCGGGGGGCCCGCGACTTCAC